>NZ_JAOECN010000033.1:0-63862 GCF_029836855.1 Pseudomonas sp. GD04058 | reverse complement strand
GACTTCCTTCACTCTGTCAGCCTGCAGGGTTTCGGCCCGCTCTTGGCGCAAGGGACCTGGATGACCCTGAAACTGGCCTTCCTGTCCCTCGGCCTGAGCCTGCTGCTGGGCCTGATCGGCGCCAGCGCCAAGCTCTCCACCCTGAGCCTGCTGCGCATTCCCGCGACGCTCTACACCACCCTGATCCGCAGCGTCCCGGACCTGGTGCTGATCCTGCTGATCTTCTACACCTTCCAGATCTGGCTCAACGACTTCACCGAGTGGATGGGCTGGGGCTACGTCGAGATCGACCCGTTCGCCGCCGGCGTCCTGACCCTCGGCTTCATCTATGGCGCCTATTTCACCGAGAACTTCCGCGGCGCCATCCTCAGCGTGCCTGCCGGGCAACTGGAAGCGGCCACCGCCTACGGCCTGAGCCGCGCCCAGCGTTTTCGTCTGGTGCTGTTCCCGCAACTGATGCGCTTCGCCCTGCCGGGCCTGGGCAACAACTGGCTGGTGCTGCTCAAATCCACCGCGCTGGTCTCGATCATCGGCCTCGCCGACCTGGTCAAGGCCGCGCAGAACGCCGGCAAGAGCACCAATAACGTCCTGTACTTCCTGATCATCGCCGGGCTGGTCTACCTGCTCATCACCACCCTCTCCAACCGCCTGATGAAGCGTCTGGAGCGCCGCTACAACATCGGCATCAAGGGGCTCGCATCATGATCGAACTGATCCAGGACTATGGCCTGGCCTACCTGTACAGCGACGGCGCCGGGCTTTCCGGGCTGGCCATGACCCTATGGCTGTTCGTCGTCACCATGGTCGCCGGGTTCTTCCTCTCGCTACCGCTGGCCCTGGCGCGGGTCTCGCGCAAGCCGTGGCTGCGCTGGCCGGTGGAGTTCTACACCTGGCTGTTCCGCGGCACGCCGCTCTATATCCAGTTGCTGATCTGCTACACCGGGTTGTACGGCCTGGAGGTGGTGCGCGATCACGAGATGCTCGACCGCTTCTTCCGCAACGCGCTGAACTGCACCCTGCTGGCCTTTGTCCTGAACACCTGCGCCTACACCGTGGAGATCTTCGCCGGGGCCATCCGCAACATTCCCCATGGCGAGATCGAGGCGGCCCAGGCCTACGGGCTGCATGGCTGGAAGCTGAACCTGTTCGTAGTCCTGCCGGCAGCCCTGCGCCGTTCGCTGCCGTCCTACAGCAACGAACTGATCCTGATGCTGCACGCCACGTCCCTGGCCTTCACCGCGACCATCGCCGACATCCTCAAGGTGGCCCGCGATGCCAATGCCGCGACCTTCCTCACCTTCCAGGCCTTCGGCATCGCCGCACTGCTGTACATGCTGCTGTCCTTTGCGCTGGTCGGGCTGTTGCGCCTGGCCGAACGCCGCTGGATGCGTTTTCTCGTTCCTTCCCGAGGCTGACCCATGACCACTTCCGCACACGCCTTGTCGATCCAACCCGACTTCACTGCTCAACCGAGCGCTGCCGCGAACAGCGCCGCGATCAAACTGACGGTGGACGCGCTGCACAAAAGCTATGGCGATCACCAGGTGCTCAAGGGCGTCTCGCTGCAGGCGCGCAAGGGCGACGTGATCAGCCTGATCGGCGCCAGCGGCTCGGGCAAGAGCACCATGCTGCGCTGCATCAACTTCCTCGAACAACCGGAAGCCGGCGCCATCACCCTCGATGGCCAGACCATCGAACTGGGCCAGGGCCGAGGACCGAATCCCGCGCAACTACAAAACCTGCGCACGCGCCTGGCCATGGTCTTCCAGCATTTCAACCTGTGGAGCCATATGACCGTGCTGGAGAACATCACCCTCGCCCCGCGCCGGGTGCTGGGTATTACCCGGCATGAAGCCGAGGCCCGGGCGCGCGCTTACCTGGACAAGGTCGGCCTGCCCGCCCGGGTCGCGGACCAGTACCCGGCCTTCCTTTCCGGCGGCCAGCAGCAAAGGGTGGCGATAGCCCGGGCCCTGGCGATGGAGCCTGAAATCATCCTGTTCGACGAACCGACGTCAGCTCTTGATCCAGAGCTTGTGGGAGAAGTCCTAAAGGTCATACAGACGCTGGCCGAGGAAGGTCGTACCATGCTGATGGTCACCCACGAGATGGGCTTTGCCCGCCAGGTGTCCAGCCAGGTGCTGTTCCTGCATCAGGGGCGCGTCGAGGAACAGGGAAGCGCGAGCATCCTCGACCAGCCGCAAAGCGAGCGCCTGCAGCAATTTCTTTCCAACCGCTTGAAGTGAAACAACGCCACCATGGATACCAAGGCCAACCCGACCCATGCCAACCCGCCGCTGGACCGCATCGACGAAGCGATCATCGATGTATTGCGGCATAACGGCCGGATCACCTACGAAAAGCTCTCGACCCTGGTGCACCTGACGCCCCGGCCCTGCCTGGAGCGGGTGCGCAAGCTGGAGCGACGCGGGGTGATTCGCGGCTACGGGGCGATCATCGACGTGCAGATGGTTTCGCCGGGGTTGTCGTTGCTGGTGCTGGTGGCGTTGTCGAACCAGAGCGGGCGTTCGGCGCAGAAGGCCTTCGAAGCCTGTGTCAGGGCCTGTCCACAGGTCTTCGACTGCCAGTTGATCAGCGGGCACTTCGACTACAGCCTGCGCATGCGCTGCCGCGACATGGAGCATTACCGGGTGCTGACCGAGACCTGGATGAACAACGACGAATTGCATATCGACAAGCTGGTGGCGCATCCGGAGCTGGCGGTGGTCAAGAACACTGCGCCACAGCTGTAGATCTTGTAGTGCCTGTACCGGCCCTATCGCTGGCAAGCCAGCTCCCACAGGTTCAGCACAGATCTTGAAACTTGTGCAGTACCTGTGGGAGCTGACGGTGGCCAAGAACACTGCGCCACAGCTGTAGATTTTGTGGTGCCTGTACCGGCCCTATCGCTGGCAAGCCAGCTCCCACAGGTTCTGCGGTGTACGCGATCCCTGTGGGAGCTGGCTTGCCAGCGATAGGGCCATCAGCATCACTGCGCCCCGAGAGCCTTGACCTGCCACTCCTGCGGCTGCCGGTACCCCTCCACCCATTCCACCACCTGCCACGCCGGCATCGGTCGGGCAATGCCGTAGCCCTGGGCGATGTCGCAGCCCAGGTCCATCAGCAATTCGCCATGGGCCACGGTCTCCACGCCTTCGGCAATCACCTGCCGGTCGAACTCCCGGGCCAGGCCGATCACCGCACGGGTCAGGGCCAGGTCGTCCTGGTCATGCAGGATGTCCTGGATAAAGGATTTGTCGATCTTCATGGTCTGGGTCGGCAGCCGCTTGAGATAACTGAGCGACGAATAGCCGGTGCCGAAATCGTCCAGCGAGAAGCGCACGCCGAGGCGCTGGCAGGCCTGCAGGCAATCGCTGACCCGCTGGAGATTCTCGATCGCCACCGATTCGACGATCTCCAGGTCGAGCATCTGCGGCGCCACCGAGGCATGCCGTGCTAGCAGGCGCTGCAGGCGCACGACGAAATCATCGCGCTGGAAATGCCGCGCTGCGATGTTCACGCTCACCGGCCAGTGGCAGCCCTGCGCCTGCCATTGCTGCATCTGCGCCAGGGCGCGATCGATCACCCACTCGCCGATGTCGACGATCAGGTCGGTACGCTCTACCAACGGCAGGAAATCCCCCGGCGGTACCACCCCGCGCAGCGGATGGTGCCAGCGCAGCAGCGCCTCGAACCCGACCACCGTGCCACTGCGCATGTTGACCTTGGGCTGGTAGTGCAGCGACAGGTCGCCATGATGCAGGGCATGACGCACCTCCTCGACGGTTTGGTGGGTGGCCTTGACCTCCTTGTCCAGCGAGACGTCGAACAGGTGGTAGCGATTGCGCCCGCGTTGCTTGGCCAGGTACATGGCCTGGTCGGCGTGGCGCAGCAGGGTGTCGGCATCGTCGTCGTCATGGGGGAAGCGGGTGACGCCGATGCTGGCGCTGACGCTGATGGAGCGCCCGCGGATCATGCAGGGCTCGGCCAGGGTACGGAGGATTCGGTCAAGGCTGTCCTGCAGGCAGGGTGGCCCGTGACGGTCACCGAGGATCAGCACGAACTCGTCGCCGGACAACCGCGCCAGGGCATCGCCTGGATCGAGGAAACGCTTCAGGCGCCGTGCCACCTCCACCAGCAGCAGGTCGCCGCTGTCATGGCCGTAGCTATCGTTGACCGCCTTGAAACCGTCGAGATCGAGCATGCACACCGCCAGCGAGGTTTTCGCCATGCGCGCACGCTGCAGCGTTGCTTCGAGCAGTTCGCCGATGCAGGAACGGTTGGGCAGGCCGGTCAGCGGGTCATGCCCGACCCGCCATTCCAGGCTGTGCAGCATCTGCCGCTTGTGCGTGACATCGAAGCGGATCGAGGCGTATTTGCGCAGCTCGCCAGTGTCGCGGTCGAACAGCGGCACGATGGTGCTGTCGACCCAGAACAGCGAACCGTCCTTGGCCCGGTTGCATAGCTCGCCCTTCCACACCTCGCCGGCGGTCAGGGCCCGCCACATGTCCCTGAACACCTCAGGGCCATGCTGGCCGGACTTGAGGATACGGTGGTCGGCGCCCAGCAGCTCTTCCCGGCTGTAGCCGGAAATGGCACAGAACTGCTCGTTGACGTAGGTGATACGCCCGTCGAGGTCGGTCTCGGAGAAGATCGCCGCGGCGTCCACGGCAGTACGGTAGCCCTCACCCATGGGCCACCCCGACATAGGACGTCTGCTGCGCGGCAGTGATTGGCAACTTGGAACGCACGATAAAGCTCCATGAGCCGCAGAAATACACGGGTTGTTCTCACCGAAGCCCGCTGCGGGAAAACCTGTCCAGGGAGCAAATTCTACGAGAAGCATCACCTTTTGCAATCCAAGGTGATGGCACCAGAGGTTGTCCTTTAAAATTATTTGTCGTTAAGTTCTTGATTCTAAAAGGGAATTGAGCGATGGAAATTTCAAGTTTGGGGTCTGCCATCAGACGCTATCGCAAGGTGGCCGGGCTTACCCAGGCGGAATTGGGGGAGAGAGCCGGGTTCGACCCCAAGACCATAAGCCGCTTCGAAACCGGCACCTACACCCCCAGCGTCGAAACCCTTGTCATTTTTGCCCGCATCCTGGGCGTCAAACTCACCGCCTTCTTTACCGACCTCGATAGCGAAGAAGAACAACGCGCCTATCTGTTCGGTGTCATCCACAAAGCCCCGCGCCAAGACCTGAGCAAACTGATCGCCGCTGTCGATCAGGCGCTCTCGGACAACTGACGGCAGGCATCGCGACGGAATGGTTCGCACCGTGAAAATGCAATATCAATGCGCCTTTACTGGTCAGACCGGTAAAACCAATTATCGCCTGCCCCCTTGCGCCAGCAAAAAATCGGTGGGTATAGTGGCCGCGCACTGGACATACCGGTAAGACCACAATAATTAAGTCCGACGCGCCATCTTCCCCCTGGCAGCCGGACACCGACCAGAGATCCCTCCCATGCTTAAATGGTGCTCGCGTTCGATCTTTCTCCAAGTAGTGCTCGGCCTGATGCTCGGCATCGCCTGCGGCCTGAGCTTCCCCGACCTCTCCCTGCAACTCAAGCCCCTCGGTGACGGCTTCATCAAACTGATCAAGATGCTGATCGGCCTGATCGTGTTCTGCGTGGTGGTCAGCGGCATTTCCGGTGCCGGCGACCTGAAGAAGGTCGGGCGCATCGGCCTGAAATCGGTGGTCTATTTCGAAATCCTCACCACCATCGCCCTGGTCCTGGGCCTGGTGCTGGCCTTCAGCACCGGTATCGGCAGCGGCGCCAACATCCACCTGGACCAGCTTTCGGCCACCGATGCCGGTGCCCTCGCCGAGCGCGGCCAGCATATCCATAGCACCACCGCGTTCCTCATGGACCTGATCCCCACCTCGGTGGTCGGCGCCTTCGCCGATAACAACATCCTTCAGGTCCTGCTGTTCTCGGTGCTGTTCGGCAGCGCCCTGAACCTGGTGGGCGAATCGGCTTCGGGCATCTCGCGGCTGATCAACGAGCTGAGCCATGTGATCTTCCGCATCATGGGCATGATCGTGCGCCTGGCACCGATCGGCGTATTCGGCGCCATCGCCTTCACCACCAGCAAGTACGGTCTGGACTCGCTGCAACACCTGGGCGGCCTGGTAGCGCTGTTCTACCTGACCTGCGCCGGCTTCGTCCTGCTGATCCTTGGCGTGGTGATGCGCGTGTCCGGCCTCAAGCTGCTGCCCTTCCTCAAGTACCTGCGCGAAGAGCTCACCATCGTCCTCGGCACCGCTTCGTCCGACGCCGTGCTGCCGCAGATCATGCGCAAGCTCGAGCACCTGGGCATCGGCAGTTCCACTGTCGGCCTGGTCATTCCAACCGGCTACTCGTTCAATCTCGACGGTTTCTCCATCTACCTGACCCTGGCCATCGTCTTCATTGCCAATGCCACCGGCACGCCGTTGGCGATGACCGACCTGCTGACCATCCTCCTGGTGTCGCTGGTGACCTCCAAGGGTGCCCACGGCATCCCTGGCTCGGCGCTGGTGATTCTCGCCGCGACCCTCACCGCGATCCCGGCGATACCGGTGGTGGGCCTGGTACTGGTGCTGGCGGTGGACTGGTTCATGGGCATCGGACGCGCGCTGACCAACCTGATCGGCAACTGCGTGGCCACCGTGGCGATTGCCCGCTGGGAGAAGGACATCGACCTGGATCGCGCCCACAACGTCCTCGACGGCAAGCAGGGCTACAGCTTCCAGCCGCGCAAGACGGCTCACCAGCAAGAATTCTGAAGCATGACCGATAGTTCCTGGAGCAACCTGTGATCACCTCATCGACCGTAGTCAACGCAGTAGTGGAAAAACTGCGCCAGGCCCTGGCCCGAGGCCAGTGGCGCTCCGGCGAGATGCTGCCGGGGCAGCGCGAACTGGCCGAACAAATGGGCATCAGTCGGCCCAGCCTGCGCGAAGCGGTGACGGTACTGGAAACCCTTGGCCTGGTGCGATCCATGCCAGGCAAGGGCGTCCTGGTGCTCGACCCCGATACCGCCGAACCGACGCTGGTCCCGGCCGCGTCGGTGGCCGAGGCCAGCCTCGAGGACGTATTGCAACTGCGCTACACCCTCGAGCCGTTCATCGTCGGGCTGGTGGCGCAGTCCATCAGCAGCAGCGAGACCGGGCAGTTGCGCCTGACCCTGATGGACATGCGCGAAGCCCTTGAAGCCGACGACGCCGAAGCCGGCGTCGGTGCCTACATCGCCTTCCATGAAGCGCTGTTCGCCCTGACCTCCAACCCGATCTTCCAGAGCGTGGTGCAGCAGACCAGCAACGCCCTCAAGCAAAGCGCCCAGGTGCTGCGCAAGTCTCCCGAGCATCTGGCCGCGCGCCTGGAAGAGAACGAAGCGGTGGTACGCGCCATCCGCAACAAGGACAGCGCCCAGGCCAGCGCCCAGATGCGCCGGCACATCCTCGCCGAGGGGCGGCGCATGGGTATCGAACTGAAGATCCCGGATGAGCAGCCGGGTCATTGACTACAGGAGAGCGAAGATGAACACCTCCCTGCCCTTCATGATGGCCGGCGGCGGACGCCGGATGTCCGCGGAAGAGATCTATCCGCAGCTGTTCGATGCCATCCTCGAACAGCGCCTGACGCCCGGAACCCCGCTGACCGAACTGGCCCTGGGCGAAGCCTTTGGCGTCAGCCGCACGGTGATTCGCCGGGTACTGGGACGGCTGTCCGACCAGCAGGTGATCGTCCAGCGCCCGGCGCACACTGCGCGCCTGGCGGCGCCGGACCCTGAACAGGCGCGGCAGGTCTTGAGTGCCCGGCGCCTGGCGGAAACCACCCTGATCGAACTGGCCGCACAGCGCTCGCGGCCGGGGCAATTGCGCCAGCTGCGCGAGCTGATCGCCCGCGAACGCCTGAGCCACGAACAGGGCCAGCGCTGCACGGCGATCCGCCTTGGCGGCGAGTTCCACCTGAAGCTTGCGGAGATCGCCGACAATGCGCCACTGACGCGTTTTCTCAACGGACTGGTACCGATGACCTCATTGATCATCGCCAAGTACGAGCACCAGGGCTGCGAGCACTGCGCCTGGCAGGAGCATGCGGCGCTGGTGGATGCGCTGGAGGACGGTGACAGCGACGCCGCGTTGCGCCTGATGCATGTGCATCTGGACCGTATCGAGGCCAAGCTGGACCTCGATTAAGCCCGGTTCTCCGGGCCGCTGCGATTGGACCAGTCCACCAGCAGGCTGTAGCCGACCGCCAGCAGGGTCGGGCCGATGAACAGGCCGATGAAGCCGAACGCCAGCAAGCCGCCGAAGACGCCGAGCAGCACGATCACCAGCGGCAGGTCGCCACCGCGGCTGATCAGGTAGGGCTTGAGCACGTTGTCCACGCCGCTGATGATGAAGGTGCCCCAGATGCCCAGGAAGATGGCCATGCCGTAGTCACCCTTCCAGGCCAGCCAGGCAGTGGCGGGCACCCAGGCCAGCGGCGGGCCCATGGGGATCAGGCTGAGCATGAAGGTCACCAGGCCGAGCACCAGCGCCCCCGGCACCCCGGCGATCAGGAAGCCGATCAAGGCCAGCAGGCCCTGGGCGGCGGCGGTGCCGATCACCCCGTTGACCACCCGCTGCACGGTGCCGGCCACCAGGCCCAGGTAATAGGCGCCGCGATCGTCCACCAGGCGCTCCAGCAGGCGCAGGACGAAGGCCGACAGACGCGGACCGTCGCGATAGAAGAAAAACACGAAGACCAGGCTGAGGATCAGTTCGACGACGCCACTGCCCAGTTGCGCGCTGCGGGCCAGGATCCAGTTGCCGACCTGCCCGAGATGGGGCTTGACCGTGGTCAGCAAGGCCGCGCCCTGCTGATCGAGGGTGTTCCAATAGCGCACCAGCCGTTCGCCGAAGAAAGGCACGCTGCCCAGCCAGTCCGGGGCGTCCGGCAGGCCGTCGACCTGCACGTCGCGGATGAACGCGGTGGCGTCACGTACATGGTCGGCCAGGTTGAAGCCAAGCCAGACCAGGGGCAAGGCCACCAACAGCAGCCACAGGCAGGTCAGCAGGCTGGCCGCAAGGGTTTCGCGCCCACCGCACCAACGCGTCACCAGGCGCATCAGCGGCCAGCTGGCAAAGGCCAGGATCGCGCCCCAGAGCAGCGCGGAAATGAACGGCGCCATGACCCACAGGGCGGCGCCGAGCAGGGTCAGCAAGAGGATCTGCACCAATAGGCGGTCGTTGTTGAGCATGATCCCTCTCTCACGGAATACAGATAAATCTTCGATTTGACACAGGCCCCTGTGGGAGCTGGCTTGCCAGCGATGGCGGCAGACCAGGCAACTGCTTTGCCAGCCAGGGCCTCATCGCTGGCAAGCCAGCTCCCACAGGATTGCTGGCAAGCCCGAGTGGCGCTATCAACCCGTTAGCGGATCAGTTCCACATGCAGGCCGGCAGCCGGTTTGTCGCCGGTCTCCAACCTTGCCGCCCGGACCCCGGCCGCACTCAGCTGGTCGTTCCAGGCCACCGCCTTCGCCCCGGTCAGGCTGACCCGCAGGCTGCTGTCCAGGTTCAGGCTGCGCGCCAGCAGCTCCACCCAGGCCTTCGGCGGCTCGCCATCGAGGTCCGGGTAGTCCAGCTTGCCGGTGCTGCGCAATTCCCGCAGCACCGTGGCCGGGGTCGGCAGCAGGTCGCCCAGCGGTGCATTGGCCTCGAATTTCTCCACATGCAGGAAGGCCCGCTTGTTGCCGCGGGTGATGGCGTACAGGGCAACCAGGGTGTCGTGGTCATCGCCGGAACGACGCAGAAGAATGAACGCCTGGTCCTCGTCCGAGCCATACAAGCGTGCATTGCGGAAGATCTCGTTGGCCCACAGGCTGCTTTCGCCGCAGTCACGCCTCTCGCACCAGAACAACGGATAGCCGCCGTCAGCCTGCAAGGCTTCGCGGGCCGCGGTGAAGGCTTCGCCGGCACTGCGCTCGGGCGGCAATTGCCAGGTGGTGGAGCTGACCTGGCCACGGCTTTCGACCTTGCCCTCCATACGCAACTGCCCGCTGATCTTGCGCAGTGGACCCAGCGGATAGACGCGCTCCTGCTCCCGCGCCGGCTGTTCGTCGAAGACCTTGGCATCCTGCGGAATCGGCAGTTCGCCGGCGGCCTGGGCGGTTCCTGAAGCCAGCAACAGCGCGGAAAGAACGAACTGGACGGCACTCATCGGCGAACCCCGCCGGCATGGCCGGCGTGGCATAGGGAAAGGGGGCTGCTGTCGTGCTGGGTCATGATTGTCTCCCTGATCAAAACCCGCCAAGCCTCGACAGTTGCCCGGTACAAGTCAAGGCATGGCAAAGAAGCGATTGAAACAGTCTGCAACAAGCGTTGCGCCGGCCTCGTCGTTCAGGTGCAGGTGATGGCCACCGGGCAAGTGTTCCAGAGTGAAGGGTAGCTGCTCGAGCAGGCTCGTGTTGCGCGCCAGCATGCCGTCGTCGGCCACCACCAGGGCGGTCGGGCAGGCAATGCGCCGGACGAAACTCAGCGCCTGCTCTTCGCTCATGCGCAGCGGCGACGGCAGGGTCAGGCGGCTGTCGCTGCGCCAGCTGAAACCGCCGGGCACCGGCACCAGGCCGCGCTGGGCGAGGAGTTCGGCGGCCTCGCGGGTGACCGCGACCATGCCCTTCATCCGTGCTTCCACCGCCCGGTCCAGCTCGGCATACACCGATTTGCGCTTGCCCTCATGGCGCAACTGCGCCTCCAGGGCCATACCCATGCGCTCGGCGGCATCCTGCGCCGCCGCACCCGGCGGAATCACCCCGTCGATCAAGGCCAGGCGCTGGATCCGCTCGGGCAGGCTGCCGGCGAGGATCACCGAAACGATCGCCCCCAGCGAATGCCCGAGCAGGGAAAAACGCTCCCAGCCCAGTTGCCCGGCGACCCGCAGAACGTCATGGGCGTAATCCCACAGCGCATAGCCGGCGCCTGCCGGGCGGTGCCCGGAGTAACCGTGCCCGGCGAAATCCAGGGCGACGATGCGCAGCCCGTGCAGCCTGGGCGCCAGGCGGGCAAAGCTGTTGGCGTTGTCCAGCCAGCCGTGCAAGGCAATCACCGGCCGGCCATCTTCTGGCCCGTACAAGTGCGCGGCCAGTTCGATATGCCCCAGGTCCAGGCGGATTTCCTCGACGGGATGGCTCATGCCCGACGCTCCTGCCAGCGCTGGAACACCGAGCGGATCAGGCGTGCGGTGTCGTCCGGGCGCTCCAGCGGGAACATGTGCCCGCCGGCGACGCTGTGGTTTTCGCCCAGCGGCATGCGCCGTACCGCCTGGGCGTGGTGGGCGCGGACGATGCGGCTGTGGCTGCCGCGGACCATGGCCAGCGGCACCTTGAGCTTGCCGGGCGATGCCGGCCGGGTGTGCGGGATGCTGCGGTAGATGCGCATCTCGATGGCCGGGTCGAAAGCCAGGCGCAAACCCCCGCCTTCGTTCTTCAGGCCATGTTGCAGGTAGGCTTCCAGGCAGTCCGGGTCGAAGGCGCGGAACAGCGACTTGGAGGAGAAGTAGGCGCGGGCCTGGTCAAGGTCGTCGAAGGCTTCACGGCGGCCCTCGGTGCGCCCGGCCGGGGTGATCCGGTCAATGAAGCCCCAGCGCTTGGCCAGGCGGATCAGCCACTGGTCGGCAAGGGTCAGCACCGGCGAGTCGAGCATCACCACCCCGCGGTACAGCTCGGGGCAGCGCAGTGCGGCATGCAGGTGCAGCACGCCGCCAAGGGAATGGCCGACGCCCCAGACCGGTTCGCCTTGCCGTTCCAGGTGATGGATCAGCTCGTCCACCAGCAGCAGCCAGTTGTCCCCGGCCGGAAAGCGTGGGTCGTGGCCGTGCTGTGGCAGATGCTGGACCTGGTAATCCGGCGCCAGCCCGGCGAACAGCTTGCCGTAGGTGGCCGAGGGGAAGCCGTTGGCATGGGCGAAGAAGATCTGTTGCGACATTTTCGGACGGCCTGCTGCGGAAAAAACTGACACTGATTGTCCGCAACGGATGGGGATGGAGCAATGACCGGAACAGCCATCAGGGACGGCACTCCGGTCAGGAACCCCGTGTTGCTGCTCCGGGCCTAATCGCTGGCAAGCCCCCGGTGCTCAGAACCCTTCGAACGAGCGGTGCAGGCACGCCTGGATATAGGCCACCTGGTACTCGTAGGCCTCACGCACCTGATGGCGCTCCTGCTCGCAAAGCTGGGCCCGCTGCATAGCCAGGCAGGACACCTGAAGCATTTTCGCCATCTGCTCGCAGGCCAGCTGGAACTGCTGCAGTTGCTCGGACTCGCGGCGATCGCCGTAGCGCCGGACCAGCGCATCAAGGCGGGCATCGGCGGCGTCGTGCAACAACTGGAACTCGGCGAAGTCCAGGCGATAGCTGAAATTGCATTCATCGAGTACCTGGCGCAGGTCCGCTGAACAGGCTCGCATTCCATTACTTCCGATCATGGGGTTTCCTCGCAGGGCATGCTGCTCGTACGCCTCCACGCTAGCAATTCGGAGTGAGTGCAACAACTGACAAAAATATCAGGTCGGCGTATCGAAAGCGGGGGCGTGGTCACCGCACAAAATCTTCACAACTGATATTTTTGTCAGGTTTCAACATGAAGAAACGGGGATATAAGTGTGTCCGTACCGTCCCGGTCGCATCGATTTTCGAAGGAATCACACTGCACTTCCAACGTCAGGAGCTCACTTCATGTACGCATCCCAATCCCTTGGCAGCGCCCCGCCCCTTGCTCCGGTCCAGCGCGTGCCCACCCTGTCGGAAGCCCCCATCAGGCTGACCCTGCGCGAAACCGTGGTCCTGCAATGGAGCGCCGAAGGCAAGACGTCCTGGGAGATCGCCCATATCCTGCAATGCAGCGAGTCGGCGGTGAATTTCCACTTCTGCAACATCCGCCGCAAGTTCGGCGTGACGTCACGCAGCGCGGCGATGCTCAAGGCCCTTGATCAGGGCCTGATCAAGTTGCGCTGAACCTGTGGCCCAGGCCGGCCGCAAGCGGTCGGCCACGGGCCAGGGCGTCAGGGAATGAGCGTCGGCCTGAGGCTCGGAAAGTTTGGCGTCGCCTCGTACGGCCAGGTTTCACCGAGGTCGAAGCTGACGTAGACGCTCACACTGAATACTTCCCCGATCTTCAGCGACTCGAGAAACGCCTTGGGAATGACCACATCGCCTTCGGCACCGATCCCGCTGACCAGCTCCGCCTCGCTGACCCGATGGTCGTACAGGGCCCGGTGCACCAGGGTTTCACCCGCAGGGTCAACGCCACTGACCAGTATCCTGACCATCTGATCGGTGGTCATCAGCTTCCAGAACGCCAGGGTCAGGCGCGCGCCCGAGGCCGGCACCGCCGCCAGGCTGAGCCCCTTGCTGGTGTGGCCCTCGCACTGCACCGTAGGAAAGCCGTTGGACGGCACCTTGCTGACGCGCACCTGGCGCGGCGTCGAGGGCAGCACCTCGCCAGGCCCTCTTACCTCGTAATACAGCGTCACCGTCTTGCCGATCGACGCAATCACGCTTTCCCTGGGAACATGACAGAGCCGCGGATCGCCGTCCTTGTCCAGCAGGCCTTCGAAGTCCGCCACACTGCCGGGATCATCCCAATGCACCCAGACCTCTTCGTCGGGATAGATAAGCACTTGCCCGTCGAGCACGACCTGTATGCCGCTGCGCCCCTTCTCGGGATCGAGCACCAACTCCTCGCCGACGCCATCGGCCTCCACTACATCCAGCCACAGCAGTTCCCGCGGTATCGGCGTGGCACTGACCGACAAGGGCACCTGCCTGGAGGAAACACTGGGATTACCGGCGCGGTCCGTGACGTCGTAATGCACATAGCGCCGGCCATCACCCCGCTCGCGAATCAGATTGCCGTCGAAGACCAGCTCCAGCGGCTGGCCGATATCCTCGGAAGTGAGCGTGCGCGAGCCCGCCTGATGATAGGCGAAGGGCTCATCGTCCCAATACCAGGTCAGGGTGTCGCCGGGCCGTACCTCACGGTACTCCGGAACCTGCGCCACCACCCGGTCGTTGCAGGCCTCCAGATACTGCCAGGTAAGGCCGCCGTCGATGACCTCGGGCGGAAAGACCAGGGCGCCCTGCTCACCGCCCAGGATCGGCGGGGAGGTATCGATGGTGATGATGAGCGGCTGCGATCCCTGGGGCGAGCCATTGTAGAGCACCACCTTGTACTCCATGCGCTGCTGCCCTTCGGTGAGAAACTCGGTCGCCACCGTCAGGTGCAGATCTTCCGGCAGGACCGGCGTGGTCCAGAACTTGGTGGCAACGGTGGTGCCATTCCAGAACAGCTCCAGACTCTCGGGATGGTCCGGCGAGGGGTCGCTGTGCAGCCATTCCGGGACCTCGACCGCCAGCGGCACCTGCAAGTCATCGATATGCAGCAGATTGGGCTGGCCACCGTCGATATCGTCGAGCAGTGCGTCGACGATGGGTGGCGGGAGCAGGACCTGGGCTTCTTGCAACGGGGTCGACATCGGCAGCTCTCCTCAAGAAAGCGGATCGGTACCCGAAGGCTCGGGTGTCGCACTCCATTTAACGGCAAGAAGGGGATGGGCATAACTGACAGAAGTATCAGGTATCGGCGGCGGGCCGCAGTATTCAAGGAGCGAGCCTGGCGGCTCGCTCCCGCAGCATTACCAGCTATAGCGCAGGCCGACGTTGGCCCCCCATGGCTGCTCGACCTGCTCGCCATTGCTGTAGTCCAGGTCGACATGCATCTGCAGGCTCCGCGCCAGCGATACCGAGACCCCGGCCCCCAGCTCGCCACGCGATCCCGAGAGGTCATTGTTGAAGCGGTTGTCGTTTACCCGCACAGCGTTGTCGCTGGCGAACTCATGGGCATAGGCGACCCGTACATAGGGCTGGATCACCCGGCCCTCGCCCAGTTCGACATTACGCCCGAAGGTGCTGCCGACCTTGCCCAGCAACGAATGGGCGGTATCGCCATCGGCACGCATGCCGTTGTCGAGGTTGTAGCGCTTGCCCTGGATGGTCACGCCGGACCACTGGGTGTAAGGCTCGGCGAACCAGCCATTGCCCAGGGCGATATGCCGGCCGAATTCCAGCGAGGTACCCAGCGCGTGATTGTCGTAGTCGCCCTTGGTCCGGGTTCCGTCGCTGAGATTGACCGTGGCATCGTTCTGCAGGCGGTTGAACTTGAGCACGGCGTCGAAGTAGTAGCCGCTTTGCGGGTCCAGCCAGGTGGTGTACGCACCCAGGTAGTAGCTATCGACCTGTCCGCTGGAGCCACGGGCCAGATTCAGGTCCGAGTCGCTATAGCCGGCCAGCACACCCGCCAGCCAGTGGCCGTCACCGACCGGCAGCGGCGCATCGGCACCGAAGGACACGCCCTGCTGGGTCTGCTGGTAGGCGGTGCCCGACGAGGCGGAAACGTTGTATTTGTTGCCGTAGCTGCGCATCCAGGCACCGGCCTTGCCGCCATTCAGGCGTAGTTCACCCATGCGGCTGCGCAGGCTCGACAGCTCGCCGTACCACACGGTGGGCGCGGCATTGAACAGGCCGAGCACGGTCTGGGTCCCGGGGCTGATTTTTTTCATCGAGGCGTCCAGGTACCAGTTGTCACCGTCGCGAATCAGGTCGTAGGAAAATGTGCCAAGGTCCACCTCCCCGTTGAGCAGGGAGAAGCTGGCATCGCCACCGGCGATATGCACCACATGTATCTGCCCGTCGTTCAACGGATCGGCGCCACTGCTGCCGACCAGCAGCTTATGGTCGCCGCGGGCATCGCCGGTCACCTCGAGGAAATCGGTCTGCCCGGTGGAGAAGTCGGTATCCATGATGAAGGTGCCGTTGCCGGAAAGGTTTTCCACGGTCAGGCGGTAGAAGGCATCGGCCTCGCCGAACCGGACCGCGCCCCCGTCCATGACCAGGTCACCCACTTCATCGTTCTCGATCATGTTCCACTGGCCCTGGCTGGCCAGGGTCAGGCTGGCGACGTTTTCCAGAGCACCAGTCAGGGTGGCATGGTTCTGCAGGGTCAGGTTGGCGGTGGCGCCATCCTCGGCCACCACATTGCCCACCAGGTGGCTGTTGTCCACGGTCATGTTACCGGTCGAGCCGCTGGCGACCTTCAGCACGTTGCCGTCGCCGCCTGTCAGGGTCGAACCGTTGGCCACCACGATATCGGCGCTGACGCCCTGGCCTGCTCCCGTACCGACCAGGATCGCCGCATCGGTGCCACCCTCGACATGGGTGCCATCCAGGTGCACCGTGGCGCTGTCGGGAAGAGAGCTGTCCAGGCGGATCCGGATACCGTGGGTGCCGCCAATGATCGAACTGTTCCGGGCCGTGACCGAGCCGCCGAACATTTGGATGCCCTGGCTGGTGGCATTGGTGCCAGTCACCTGGGTGTTTTCCAGGAGCAGGTCGCTGTTGGCGGAAATCTGCACGCCGCTGCGGCCACCGGTGATGCTGCTGTCCCGCACGCTGGCGGTGGAGCCGTTGCTGCCCTGGCGCCCCAGGGACAAGCCTTCGGTTTCGCTGGTGATGGTGCTTCCCGAGATATCCGCCGAACCACTGCCAAGGAACACGCCGACGTTGATGCCGGTGGCGGTCACGGCGCTGCCGTTGAGGGTCAGCCTGCCGCCATCCTGGGTGACGATGTGCTCCGTCTGCGCGCCATTGGCGGTGAGATGGGAGCCACCGGTCACCAGGTAGCTGTCGGAAGGCGTTGTCGCATCGATGGTTTCGTCGCCGATGATCGTCCTGGCCATTGCATACTCGCTGCCCAGCACCAGCGGCGCGAGGGCAGCGAATTTCAGAATGCGAACCAGGGGACGCAGTTTGAACGAAGGAGTCTTGGTCATCATGAGAAGCTCTCGCAGGCTATGAAACGACGCGGTCAAACCAAGCTGGCGGGCAACCGGGTTCACTTCGCAAAGGCCGGCGAGACTACAGACGACAACCCAAATTTTATGTAGGAAAATTCCGAAAAATATAGCAGAGATTACGACGAGCCCCGCGCCCGCCGAACGCCCCGGGCGCGAGGTAACCCGGCCTGCTATGGCACGCGTTTGCGCTCAGGCATAGGGCAGTAGCCCGAGGGCACGTGCATGGAAACGGTCGCCAGGACCTCCAGGGATGTCACCGGTACACCATTCAACTCGAAGGAATACTTGGTGTAGGCCCGCCCATCGATCTTGCCCCCCTCCGGGTTATAGGTCGGCAGGATGTGCTTGTCGTAGGGGTGCACGCGAATGACGAAGCCAGTAGCCGGATGCTCGGGACCGATGATGTAGTCCTGGGTGAAGATCGCGTCTTCGATGACCGCACCGGTGTCTTCGATGCGACTGTCCCAGGGTGTCCAGGTCACGGTAACGGTATCGCCATCCTTGAGCCATTTGCTCAGGTCGGGAATCCTGACCCGCACCGCCGGCTCGTCCGGATGGGGGTTGGCGAAGTCCTCGAACAGCGATTCGCAGACCAGCCAGCCTCTTTCAGGGTTGAGCCCCAGGTATTCGGGCGCTTCCGGAGTCAGGACGAAGGCGTCGACCTTCACATGGTAGGTCTTCGAATGCTGCTTGTTGTTCCCGTCTGGCGCGCTGATGCGGTAATGCACCGGCACGGCGGGACCATTGCCGACGTCCTGGATGATCTCCCAGGGAATCTCCACGCCGATCTCGTCGCCTGGTTCTTCGAAGCCTTGCAGCACGTACGTGTAGCCGAGGCGATCGCCCCAATAGAACTCGATGATCTCGTCCTTCGCCGCCGGTGCGTAGAGGATGATGTTCTGCTTGGCCGGCTGGCCGTTGTCTGCGGGGGTCAGTTCGTTGAACTGCTCGGAGACCTTGCCATAGGTATCGAGCTGGCCCAGGGCCGGGTTGACGGGGTCGGGCCAGGTCAGGTCCGGTTCGGGCCGCGGCGGACCGATATAGGAGAAGTCGACGTTGATCTTGATCTCCGGCGCATCGAACGGCACGGTGCCGCGCAGGATCCTGTAGCCGACACTGGTTTCCAGCTCGCCCACGGCGGTGCCGTACTCGGCCTTGAGGATGGCCGACGGTACGCGCACCGGCATCGGGAAATCCGGCACCGAGCCCAGCTCTTCCGCAGTCACCAGGCTGTTGCCCCACTTCACCTCGATGCGGTCTTTCGGCTTCCAGCCGACGTAGCCGGGAATGTTCACCACCACACCGATCCCGGCATCGGCCATGTCGATCAGGTTGTCGCTCTCGGCCAGGGGCACGGTCGGCGGCGCAAGGTCGGCCGGCAGGGTGCCCAGGGCAACGGCCACCGGCTGGTAGACGGCCAGGCGGCTGCGGTTCAGCGCCTTGTCGACCAGCATATAGGTTATGTAGCAGCCGCCGTCCCCCACCTCGCGGATCAGGTCCGTCCTGACCTTGAACGTCATCGGATCGCCCGTCACCTCGAAACGCCCGCCGATCGGTACATCCATCGGATCGTCGGGAATGGGGTAAGTCGCCCACCAATAGATCAGTTCATCATGTGGCTGGCGGTCGTCATACTTCGGCAGGGTGGCGGTGATGCCATCGGGGTTGTCGATCAGGGTCTGCTCGCTGATGAAGCCCTCGGGCATGATCAGCTTCGGCGGCTCGTGCGGGCGCCAGGGCTCGGTGTTGTCGACCACCACGGTGAGTGCCAGCGACATCTGATAGGAACCGTTGTAGTGCTTGACCCTGTAGGTGATATCCCAGGCGCCATCCGTCTGCATGACCTCGGGCGGCACGTGCAGGGTCAGCGGAAAGTGCGCGGGGAACGGCGGCGCCAGTTCGATCTCGTCGACCGTTTCGTAGTGGGTGGTGCCAGCGGGTGCCCACTGGATGAACACTCGCTCACGGTCATCCGGATGGGCAGGGTCAGGCAGGGTCCAGGCCTGCATGGTAACGGCCAGCGGCACCTGCCGGGCACTGCTGAACAGGGTGTTGTCGTTGGCGTCGGCGATTACCCCGGCGGCCAGCGTCACCGGTGGCAGGTCCGTCGTTTCGTTACGTCGGTCCATTTGTGCCTTGCGGTAATCCCTGCGTGCCTGCTCTGCGATTCGTTGCTGTTCTGACTGTGACATTTCGGTCACCCCTCTCCATGTGTCCAGCCATTCGCTGACACGGCGGATGCCGCTCCGGACCGAACAGCCGTGGGGCCATTTAATACCTCCGGAAGGATTGGCGTAACTGACAGAAATAACAGGTGCGCCAAGCGCACGAAGCAGAAAAAGGCCGCCCCGAAGGACGGCCACGAAGGGAGGGTGAGCAGGTCAAGCCAGGCAGACTCACGGGCTCGAGGATTGATATCCGCGATTCCAAGATCCACCGGAATTACGTATCGCTCCGGCACGCGCTCGCCCCGACAGTGGTATACCGTTTTTATCGGTCAGCCCTTGCTTGTAACTTTGCAGATCCGGCGGCTGCTTGTAGGCATCTTCAAAAAATTCTTTACGCCTCGCCAGGCTCTGGTCCAGCTCGCTCGCCTCCTTCATCGACTGCCGATCCTTGGCCTGTTGCTTGGCCGAAGTGTTGCTGCTGATACTCTGCTTGATACTGCCGTTCACCGGCGTTTCCGGAGCGTCGCCGGGCGCCGGCAGGTTTTTGCTGTTCCCCTTCGCCCTGTAGGCCGAATACCCCAATCCCAAGGCCATCACGCCGGAAAATGCAGCCACGATGCTCCAGTCGGCCTGGGCACGACCTTTCTTCGTGGCGGCCATGATACTGGCATAGGCAAAGACGGCGCCGGAGAGCAGAGAACCGAACAGATACCAGGCGTTATGCCCCGTCGGATCACTCGCATTCACCGGATCGCCCTTGCAATAGGCATAGGCATTCGGGCCTCCGCGGCGAAACGGGCTCCATTCGTCAGGGCTGCAGAACTTCTTCAGGACGGGTCGGTAGAACCGGTAGCCTTTCCCAGCAGTTGCCCACCCGCCTCCTCGTCCAGTTCGCCGTTGAAGGCCAGGCGGGCTTGCACCCGGGTGCTGCGATGGCCGTGTGCGGTATAGGCCATGTCGGTGGTGCCCTCGCCGGCCAGGTGCTCGCTGAGCACGCTGTTCTTATGGTCGCAGCCCAGCAGCAGGCTGATGTCGCCTGCCTGGTGCTCCGCCAGCAAGTTGCCTGCGCCGCGCATGAAGGTACTGCCCTGCTCGCCCTGGAGCAGGTTGGCCAGCTCCTCCTCGCGGTAGAAACGCTGCTCGGCGCCCTGGGCACCGGACAGGCTGGCCAGGCGGTCGAGTGGATCGTAGCGGTAGCTACCGGACAACACGCCATTGCCGTCGCCAACCCCGAGCAGGCGCCCGAGGGCGTCGTAGCTCAATTGCCGGGCCTGTTCGTCACGCACCAGGTTGCCGTCCTCGTCGTACTCCAGATCGATGCGCTGCGGATACGCTTGATCGCTGTTGATCACATGGGTCAGTTGGGTTGGATCGGCGGGATTGTCGTAGTGGTAGTCGGCACGGTTCTGACCGCCGGGGAACACTGTCATTACCCGGGTGATGTTGTCCATCCCGTCGAAGCGGAACAACTGCGCCTGCACCGCCTGGCCGTAGGCGTCCAGGGGCGGCGAGCCATCGCACTGATAGTCGGTCAGGCGATTGCGCTCGTCGTATCCGTAGCGCTCCTCGCGCAACAGCGTACCCCCCTCGTTGTGGATGCGCTTGGTCAGGCGATCCACCGCGTTCCACTCCTGGGTCAGATGCTGGACCAGGTCGCCGAAGTCGAAGCAGCGAGAGGTCTCCCGGGAGAAGTCGTCGTAGCCGATCTGCACATGCAACTGCCCGCCGTTATCGTTGGTCTTGATGCACTCCAGTTGCCCCAGGCCGTCATAGTGGAAGGTCGAGGTGGTGGCCCCCAGCACGGTACACATCAGGCGGCCGGCCGTATCGTACTCGTAGGTCTGGGTCTGCCCGAACACATCGGTATAGCTCAGCAAGCGCCCGCGCAGGCTGTACTCGTATTGCATGCCGTACTCCTGGCCATCCTCGCTGCGCGTCTCGCTTTTCAGCTCGCCGGTGCTGAAGTATTCGCGCACCAGCGACTGGCCCTGCTCCGTGCAACTGACCAGGCGGGCGTTCTTCTTGTCGTACACATAGTCGGCCGCCACCTCGGGCGACAGTTCGCGACGCGTTGGCTCATCGCCCAGTTGCGGCAGGTACTCATAGGCGATCACCGCGCCGGCCGGGGTGGTCACCGTGGCCGGCTGCATGCGCCCCGGCTTGTAGGTGAACAGGCGTTCGCGGCCGCCGGTCACCGAGCTGGTCATCCGCGACAGGCCGTCGAAGTGCTGCTGACCAAGCTCGACGTTATCGACGCTGATGTGGGTCGGCAGGTCTTCATCGCTGTGGGTGACGAAGCGTCGGCGGACCACCGCCAGGCCCGGCAGGACGTTCTCCACCAGACGGTCGAAGGCGTCGTAATCGTAGAGGGTGGTCTGGTCAAGACCGTCCACCTCGCGTCGGGTCCGGCCCAAGCCATCGTAGAAATACTCGTGCAGGCTGATCCGCGCCGGCTCGGACTCGGTATCGAAGCGCTCGACCCGCGCTGGCTTGCCGAACAGGTTGACGCGGGTCACGGTCTGTCCGCTGACCTGCTCGCCGTCGATGCTTTCCCGCCAGGCCCGGCTGATCGGCCCGGCCCAGTCGGGGCTGCCGATGGGATCGTTTTCTTCGAATACCACCACCTGGTCCGGCCCTGTGTCGCTGAGCTGCTGGCCCCAGTCGTCATAGGTAAAGTGGTGCACCAGCGGCAACTGCTCCTGCAGCAACCAATCGAATTCGCACTCCTCGACCTTCTGCCCCAGGCCGTCGAAACGTGCGGTATAGGTGGTGCGCCAGGCAATGGCGTCGCTGTCGGCGCCGTCGACGTCCTGGCGCTCCTCCAGGATCGGGCGATTAAGGCCGTCGACCGTGGTCCGGGTCTCGACGTTGTTGACATCGGTCATCACCTGGACCGCCCGCTGACCGTCCAGCCGGGCCAGGGCGTAGGTATAGTGGCGGGTGGCTTCGTAGGAGGTATCCGGGGCCACGGTTTCGGACCTGATTCGGCGCAGGGTGTCATAGCTGTAGCGGATCACCACATCGTCATCGTCGTGGGTCTGCACCGGCTCGCCGATCAGCAAGGCATGCTGGAGCACCAGAGTCTTGCTGGTCTTATCGAAGCCGGTCAGGGTCTCGGTGGTCTGCAGCACACCCTCCGTGGCCAGCACCTGGTAGTGATAGTCGGTGAAGGTCGGCTGGCCATTGTAGGTTTCACTGTCGCTGGCGAGGCGTCCGTGCAGGCTGGCATCGTCCGGCGTGTTGAAGTGTTCGTGGCGGGTTTCCTTGAGCAAGGTCGCGCCGTCGCTCAGGGTTTCGCTCTCCAGCGCCAGCCAGGCGTTCTTCTCCACCGTGGCCAGGGGCTCGAAGCGAACGTAGCGGTATTGGGTGCGCAGCACCGGCGCATCGCAGGCGCCACCAGGGGCCGGAGTGACCACCTGCTCCTTGAGATGACGGACGAAGCCATCCGGATCCTCGGGACAACCCTCCTCCCCTGCCGCCTTGTACCAGGTGCTGGAGGTACTTACGCCATCGGGCCGGACTTCGAGGGTCGGGTTGCCATCGAGGTCGAATTCGCTGATCTGGGTCTCGGTGCGGTGGCGGCTCGGCTCGCCGTCGATCCACCAGCGGGTTTGCACCGAGCGCGGCAGCTGGAAGTTCCCCGGCTGGTTATCGAAGTTGGTGTCCAGGGCGTGGTAGGTGGTGCTCACGGTTTTCACGCAACGCCCCTGGCGGGTCTCCTCCTCGGTCATCAGGTGGAAACGGTTGAAGGTGTACTTCACCGTGCGCACCACCTTGCCATCGAGCAAGTGGCTGGCGACCGAGCCGTAGTTGTAGGTGTAGTCGACCTTGTACAACTGATCGAGACCATCGTCCTGCCAGTTGATCGAAGAGCCGTTGCCGATGAAGTTCTCGGGCGTGTAGGTATAGGTGGTTTCCTGCGCTGCCAGGCCCGGGCCAGGCACGATGGTGTGGCGGGTCACCCGCGGCAGATTGGGCCGCCCGGTGTTGCCCGGATACGGATGGCCACCATCGAGGTATTCAAGGGTTTCGCTGCCGCCCAGCGGCGTGCCAACCGACTTGACGCAACTGATGCCGCGGACCGTCTCGTAAGTCAGGCGCCAGGATGCCAGCTCCGGCACCGGCAGCACGATCTCGCTGACCCGGCCACCACTGAGCTTCATCACGAAGCGCGACAGCGGCTTGTCATCGAAAGGCGGCAGCAGCAGCCTGACCTCCGAGCTGTCACGCACCAGGCGCAGCAGCTCGCCACTGGCGTCAGCGATGCTGGCCAGGCGATGGGTCGTCTCGAACACGGCGTAGCTCAGTTTGACCGCGTGCCCGCTCGGCGCCAGGATCTCGCTGGGCAGGGCGATGCGCTGGGAGCCGCTGCCAAGCTCCTTGAGTACTTCCACCAGGCCACTTTTGTGCACGATGCGCCAAACCCCATTGCCCTCGTCGAAGAAGCGGAAGGTATCGAGCTTCTTCTCCTTGATAGACGGCTCCTGACCATCACCGGTGACCTTGTAGCTTTCCCCGGTATGCAGCGACAACATGTTGTTGACCGGGTTGAACTCGCTCAGGCGCAGGTTCCAGCCCAGGCCGTAGCCGCTGTCGAGCAGGTTGAGCGGATTGAAGTCGAGCTTGATCGGCACGTTCGGACCGATCAGGGCGTTGGCCTTGAGCTCGGGCAGGTCGATGGACAGGGTGTACTGCCCGGTCCTCGGATCGACGCTGTTGTTCATGAAACTCATGAAATTGAAAGCGTTGGAACGCACGGTGGAAGAAGTGGTCATGGGCTTGGTCCCCAACGGAGAAAGAGCAAGTGGCGCGGGCCCCGGTCGCTGGCCCGCGCCGCCTGGATTGCAGAGCGGTTACTGGATCTTGAGGACCAGCGTGTTGCGGCTGTCCTCCTTGGTCGGTGACTCGTAGCCCACCGCCAGCCGATGGCGATTGCCATGTACATCCAGCAGGACGAAGATCACCGGTTTGTCCAGCTTCTCGCGGAAGCGCTTGTTCGGATCGCCTTCGGCCATGTCGTCGTACCAGAACCGCATGTCCGCCACGCGGTGGTTGCTGACCAGCAACTGGCCCGGGGCCGGTGTGAAGTCATCTTCGAACTCCTCGCGGATCGCAGTGCCCAACGCCTCAAGTCCCAGCCTCTGGAAGTAGGTGTCGAATGACAGCCGGGGCGGCCGCTCGTCGTACCCGGGGAAGTTGTACGGATAGAAGCAGTAGCCGGTGTAGCTGAAGAAGGTCTCGGAGATCTGCTCGCTTTCCCACTGCATGGTCGAGGTGTTTTCCTCGATCTGCAGGGTAGCGAAAGGTATCGGCCGGCCCAGGCTCTGGTAGATGATGTACCAGTAGTCCACCGACTCCATGTAGTAAGTGAAATCGTCGCCGCTGCCGGGGTCGTCACCACCAACAGGGCCCTGCCAGACCCGCTCGCGCACGATGTTGAAGTCATGGCCCGGACCGACCTCCGGGTCCACGTAGGGTGGAGGAACCCCGATCAGCTCGATGGTGGTTTCCTCGTCACCTTTACTCGTCGACTCCCAGACTCCGCCGAACTTGTCGGTGAAACGCACGAAGAACTTCTGCGTGTCCCGAGCCGTCGTATGCAGGTACAGCTCGCGGAACCTTGTCCTGCCGTTGCGCGGCTCCGGCACGGGCTGGCGCTCCAGTGGGCCGGCCGCCGTGGCGGGGAACAGGGCGAAGCGGTTGGCGTACTTGTGGGTGAAGGTCACCTCCCCACTGCCGTATTCGATGCCTTCCTGCTCGTCAGCGAGAAACTCGATGTCGTCGCCGGTGTACATGTCTGCCAGGCGGATCGACGCAACCTCGCCATCGGTCAGGGGAATCTCGTACTGCTCACCATCGAAATCGACGGTCGTGGTCTCCACCTCCACCACCAGGGGAATCTGCTGGTAGCCATTGGCATAGGCGCGGGTCAGGTTGTTGGGCGCCCTGATCTTGAAGGTCTGAAGCGACGACCAGTGCGGCAGTTCCCTGCGGGCCGACAACTGCACCACCGCGTAGCCGGTGGCCAGGACCCTGTCGTCATAGACCAGTTGGCAGAGCACCAGGCTGATCACCGAAGTGGCCTTGTCTGGCGGGGTGAATACACCGTTGGCGTCCACGCTGCCTTCGCCGATCACGCTCCAGCGCTGGTACTGCGCCTCGATATCGGTGCTGAACGCTGCCGTCTGGCCACGGGCGATGGAGGGAACGAAGACCGGCTCTACCAGCGCACCCGGGCTGCCGCCCAGCACGATCATGGTCGACTCGATGGTCTCGCCGCTCAGCTTGTCGCGGCACTGGATCTTCTGCACATTGATCAGCGTATCGACCTTATCCGGCGGCGTGTAGACCGCGTGCCCCGGGCCCTGCACCTGCAGGCTGCCGATGCCCGGCGCGAGCAGCGTCCACTCCAGATCGCCGCCACTCTGGCTCGCAACATGGATATCCACCGGCTCCCGCCCGCTGAGCATGGACTGCGCCCGGGGCTGCACGCTCATCAGTTCGAAGCGGCCGAGAACCATGGCCGAGCTTTCATAGGTCGTGTCATTGATCCTGTACTTGGCCGTGACTACGGCAGGCACGCTGTCCTGGCCCATGCGCTTTTCCGCTGGCGCGGTATAAAGCCCGCTGCTGCTGATGCTGCCTGCGGAGATCGGGCTGCCCAGGCTGCGCGTGCTCCACTGCACATCCGTTACCAGGCTGCCATCGGCGGCGCGCACCCGGAACTGGCGCTCCTGGCCCGGCTTCACCGCCCCCAGCAACGGCTCGATGACCGCGCTCTGCTGCGCCGGCTGGATGTTGCCCAGCACCAGCAGATCGTGCGGCTCATGACGCCCGTTCGGGATTTCGCTGAACAGGTTGCGCGCCGGGAAGCCCAGGCGCTCGATCATCTCCAATGGACGCTCGCCGACCCAGTCGCGCAGATCCGCGTTCAGCACCAGCGATGCGCTATACAAGGGCTCGCCGCCCTTGCTCATGTCACTGGGGATCAGGTAGGGGAAATCGTCGTTGTGCGCCGGCTCGCCCCCGTTCTCGTCGATGCCCTTGAGTCGGGTGAACAGCAGCAGCGCACCGTCACCGTCGGTAGAACCGGGCGCCGGCTGGGTGTACACATGGAATTCCCTGGGGCTCAGGGGGTTGTAGCCATTAAGGTCCACCAAGCCCATCTCGAAGATGCGCAAGCTGCGCGGCTGCCGCTTGATGAAGTCGAGCAACAGCCCGCCCATGGCTTTCTGCGCCCGCTCTTCGACCAGCACGTTGCACAGCGGGTTTTCACCCTTTTCCAGGTCAAGGACGAAGCGACCACGGCGGTCGACATCGCCGATCAGCGTCGAGAGGTCAAGGTCCATGGCCAGGGTGAACCCGTCGGCCTCGCTGAAATCGAAGCAGGTCAGCAGCCGCGGCATGCTGTCCATCAGGTTCTGCACCAGGCTGAAGCTGCCACCGATCACCTCGACCGACAACCTGACCCGGGCCATGGGCAGCGCTGCCGGTTCGAAGGAAATCCGTGGCGCACCGAAGGTCAGGTTCTGGAAAGTGGCGAGCATGCTTTGCTCATCGGTCAGCGACACCGTGCCACTGAACGGCGGCATCAGGCGGAAATCGCTGAGCCCGCTGACGTATTGATGGCGCAGCAGGTGGTTGATACGGTCGCGGCTGAAGGCGGCGATGGCGCCCCAGCCGAGGGTGACCGGCTTGTCGCGCATGCGCGCCAGCAATGCTTGCAGGGTATGTTCCGACATGATGGTGACTCCCTCTCAGGGCTTGCCTGGCTTGTGCTCCAGGCATTTGGCCTGGACTTCGAGCGCCTGTTTGATATCAAGCAACGGGATCGGCAGGATGATGTGGCCCCTGGACTTGAAAGGCCCCATTGCGTAAAGCGCCTCGATCACGGCGAACTTGTGCTGGCCGGCTGGATCGATCTTGAATAAACCGTCGGCGCTGATCGTTCCGGAACCGGCAACCAGCGTGAGCGTCATGTATTCGTCCGGGGGCACGTCCTCCATTTCATGCCTGAACGTCAACTGCACCTCGTCCGGATTGTCGGTTTTCTCGTATTTAATAGTCAGGCTGCCCTGGACGTGGGTCACCACAACGTAGCTGGACACCTTGGAGCCCGTGCTCTTGTTCTCCACCACCACTTCCTCGACGAGGATATGGACGTCCTGCTTCGGCCCGGGCTTGAACGCCTTGTCACCGAACTCGACGTTGCTCGGCACGATCTCCGAGCCGGAACTGGGGTCGGCGATCGTCCAGACCAGCTCGCCGTCACCGAGGGTGCCCGCCGACATTTCCCGGAGCACCCCGCTGTCCACCCCCATGGACACCACCAGCGGGTTGAGGGCAATGTCCCGGCTGACGATGCTGACCAGCGCACTCTGGCGGTAGTCGCCCACCGTGGCCGTGACCCTGACCCGGGTGAAGCTGCCATCGAGCTCGCTCTTCTTCGGCGCGGTATACACTCCGCTGGCGCTGATGCTGCCGACCTTGTCGGACGAACCCGGGACCTTCTCCACCGACCAGGTAACACCGCTGACCGGCGGCACCGTCTTGAACGTCACCTGGCCTTCGGGGCCGACCTTCTCGTCCATGGGCGTGATGGAGAAATGAGTGAGGGAGGGAGAGACATCGCCGATCAGGAACATATCGCGAGGCTGGTGTACGTCCTTGAGCACCACCACGTTGTCGCCCCTGAACAGGATGCTGTTGAGGCGAAATATATCGATGGCCGACGCTGGTTCCGAGAATCTCGCCAGGGTGTCGAACAGCCGCTGCGTCAGTTGCGGCTCGAGGAGATCGGTGATCTCCCCGAAGTTTTCGATCACCGGAGGATAATCATGCACACCGGGACTCACCTTCAGGCGCTTCATCGGGGTCTCGTCCAGAGCCACCAGGCTCACCATGCCCGTCGCGCTGTCCAGCCGGGGTTCGAATGAACGGATGATGTGCCAGGACGCATCGGCCCAGAAGTCCTGCATCTGGTCATTTTGCAGGAAGACTGTCAGGCGCAGCCGCGAAAAGCCTTTCCAGTCCAGCGTGATACGGTCGTCGCTGAACTTGCAGGTCAAGACTACATCATCGTCGGCCAGCGGGAAGGCGAGCACTCGGGCGGTGATCTCCTTGAAGGTCGCGCTGCTGCCGGTGATATCGGGCCCACTGGCGACACCTCGCAATACCCGCATATGATCGACGATGCCTTCCTGATAGCTGACCAGTTCGAAGTCATACTCGCTGCCGTCATCGGCCAGGGCCCGGCAGCCCTCGGAAAAGATCCTGGCCATCAGGAAGTCGTGGCCCAGCAGCATGCTGGCAGAGAAACCATCCGGGATCAGGTACGGCTGGTCTTCGTCCTTGACCGCGATCTTGCCGTTCTCCTGGCCCAGGGTGGTGATGTACACCAGCACCGCCCCCGCACCATGCCGGATGGAATTCGGATCCTTGCCTCCGGGCGCCGCATGGGTGCGGATAAAGAACTCCTGGGGCACCAGGTACTGGCCAGGAACCACCTTGAGCTCGTTGAGTACGTGGATCTGCTGGTCCTCCGGCAGGCCCTTGAAATACTCATTGAGGAATTCCCCGCCGATCTTGCGTTCACGGTCGGTCGCCGCAAAGGTAAGCATGATGACTTCGAAGGTTTTATTGAGGTCGAGGTAGATCTTGCCATCCTCGCTGATCAGCCCCTCGGTTGCCTCGAGCTCGATGTCCATGTACACCAGCGGTCCCTGCAGGGCATCGATGGATGCTGATCCCGGCCACCTTTAGCTGGCCGGAGTCCGACTCCTCCAAAGACACCTGCGAACCGCCGATGACGTGCATGGTCAAGCGGGCTTTCGATCTGGCGATGGTGGCGTTTTCGAAGGACAGCCGCCCGGCATCGAGGATGTAGTCGTAGGTCAGCTCGCGGGTCTTGCCCGAGGTCGGCACGTCCATATTGATGGGTTCCAGGTAGGTACCGGCGGTGAAACGCTCGATGTACTCCTGGAGCAGTACGGCATTGGTCTTGGCCCGGTCGTAAGCGACGATGCAGTTGAAGCCGCCGGTCCGCGAACCGCCGCGCAACCACTCAAGCATGTCGTCAAGGGAAGCTTTGGATTCCATGGTGTGTATCCTCTTTCGGTGCAGGGCTGCATAAGCAGGCGTTGGCTTGCGGTCAGGGTCTGAGGGGCAGGTTCAGGTCCTTGAAGGGGTAATAGCTGCCGCCGCCGTCGAAACTCACCTCGGCGGTCAGGGTGAAGTTCTGCCCCATTTGCAAGGATTCGAGGAACATGCGGATCAGCCTCGCCTCGATCTGCTCCGCCGCCACTTCGGCGGCGGTCACGGGCGCGGCGTTGCGTACCATCAGGCTGACCTGCTGGCCCCCGGCGTCCACTCCGCTGGCCTTGATGCTCAGCAACTGGCCCACGGCCATGAAGTACCACCTGGCCAGGACCAGGTCGGCCCCGGCAGCGGGAACCCTGGCCAAGGACAAGGCCCCGGAGTCGGCCTGGACGATTTGCACATTGCTGTAGAGGCTGCGCGCGATCGGTTCGATCCGCAGGTTGAAAGGCACCGACTTGAGTGGCTCTTCGCCCTCGGGCGTCAGCTGGTAGAACACTTCGAAACGCTTGGTCTCGCCCGGGCCCATGTTGGCCGCGATGGCCGTGGAGGGAATGCGGAAGCGGCGTTCACGACCGTCGACCGGGGTGTCGGCGATATGCTGCCCACCTGCCGGATGACCGGCCCAGTGCACGGCCAGGCGATCGCCCGGGCCCAGCGGGAAGCTGTCCGGCACGTCGACGTAAGCGCCAGTGCGGGCATCGAAGGCCAGCAACACGCCCTTGTTTTCCCCGGCGCCGCCCTCGGCCGTGGCGTGCTCGACGTTTGGCGGTAGCAGGTTCAGCGGCGCGCGGATGTTAAGGGCCAGGTCTTCACTACTGTGGGCCACGCCCTCGCGGGCATACTGGTGGAACACCCGCACCTGGCTGCCGATATTGGCCTGCAGCCAGTGGGCCTCGATCAGCACCTCGATCACCCCGCTATCGATGGCCGAGGTATCGATGCGCAGCGACTTGATCACGCTGTCGGCATCGCGTCCGCCAATCCAGTGCACCAGCAGGCGGTCGCCGTCCTGGATGTCCGGCCAGGGCGCGATGCGCAGGTACAGGCCATCGGGGAAATGTCCGGGATCGAGGCTGTCGCCATCATGCCCCTCGACTTGCGGCGCCGGCAGGCGCGCGGAGTCCGCCGGGCGAATACGGAAAGTCTGCACTGCCGAGTCACTGGCCTGCTCGCCCGAGGCGTATTCGACCCGGTAGCTGACCTCGGCATGACCGCCCTCGATCCAGCTCAACTGGCTCTTGGGCACCTGCCAGACCAGCGGTTTGCCGACATCGGCGGCGCTCAGCTCCTTGGGCTGCGACCAGGTGTCATCCGGCTCCCCGTCGTCGTAATAACCGGCAAAACTGAGGATCACCTTGTCTCGCGGACGCATGGCCAGGTACGGCGGGACCACCGCCGGGGTGGTGCTGCCGATGACGCTGCCGGAGTCCAGGGCCAGGTCGTGGGAGTCACGCATCTGCGCCACCGGCAACAAGACAGCCTGCCGCGGGCGTACCCCGACATAGCAGAACTGGCGCAGCGACTCCGGACCACGCTCGCCCCCCTGCAGCGCGACCGAGTAGGAGTACATGGCCCAGCCCTGGTCCAGGGCGTTCAGCAGGCTGCCCCTGATAGCGATCGACAAGCCCATCTCCGGATCGTAGTTGGAGTCGTCGATTTCAATCACTTCGCCGGCGTAGTCATAGGCCGCGCTGTCCTGGCCGCAGCCACGCCACACTGGATAGACCTCGTCGCCCAGGGCAATCCCCGGGTACTTGATCCAGGTGGCCAGATCCCCTCCAAGGTCCTCCAGGTCAATGGTGTCGCCGCGCAACAAGGGGATGGACGGCTTGGGTAAATCATTCATGAGTCATTCCTATCAGTGGCCGGAATCAACCGGCAGGCCTTCGCTTGCAGTGGAGTTTTTGTACACCCCGCTACGCGTTGCCGGTACTGGCAGAACTATCAGGTTGCCAAATGCGCAACGGCAGTTACGCTTGATCAGCACGGCATTCGCCAATACGCCCGAAACGGCGTTGGGGACGCTTATCGTTGTGCGGGCGGGGAAATGGAAAAGCCTTGCCAGGACGGCTTTGGAAGTTCAATGAAGGGAATCGGCAAGAGCATATAACCGTTCGACTTTATGTTTTCCGTCCAATGAACCCTGGCGATCACTATTGAAAAGCGCAACGGCGATGTTGCACCCGGGGTAAACACTCCCGAAGTTGCATCGACCGTGCCGGCCCCCAGGAGTACTTGCCACTCCAGCCGATATTCGCCGGGTATTTCCTCGCCCTCGTGGAACGCCTTGAGTGCGATGGTCTTGCCATCGGCTGCCGGTGTCGCGGTGATCTGCAGGGTGGGGGTGAAATGAGTCAGCATGACGTACACGGTTCGCGAGCGCCGGGTCAGGTCGTGGGTGACCTTGATCTCGTCGATCGACCAGGTAACCCCCTCTTGTACCGGCCCAGGGAAGTAGGTCTTGTCGCCGTCCGCCATCTGGCTGAGCACGATTCGCGCGCCGGAGTCCGGGTTGACCAAGGTCCAGGTCAGCGAGCCCGGATCGCGGGCCCCGGCGACCATTTCCCGGCCCATGCTCGAACCGGCGCTGTGCACCATCACCAGCGGATTGACGCTGATCTCGCCGGGCAGCACGGTGACCAGTGCGCTGCTGGTGTAGCCGGCGGCCGAGGCGCTGATCCGCACCCGCAGGAAGGGACGGTCGAGCTCGTGCGGGGCGGTGTACAGGCCCAGGGCATTGATGCTGCCCACCGGACCGTTCTCCCCCGCCGGCGCCTCCACCGTCCAGGTCACGCTGCGCGGCGGCAGGGTGTAGAACAACCGCGTCTCGCCCGGGCCCATGAGCAGTTCCGCCGGCTGCACGAAGAACACCTGGGAGAACGGGGCTATGTTGCCGAACAGCGCGAGGTCGCGGGTAAAGCCGGTCTTGTCGAAACGCAGGTGCTCGCTGCCGCGAAACAGCAGTCGGGTCATCTTGTCCAGGTCGATGGAGACGAATTTCGACTTCGCCTGGTCAAGCCAGGTCTTGAGGTGATCGAGCACGGCGTCGCGCATCTGTACGCCCAGCTGCGCCTTGAACATGTCCACGATCACGAGCGGTACGTCCGGGCCATCGATCGCGAACTCACAGGTATTTTGCCCACCGCCACTCACTTCGACGACCTGCAACTGTCCTTCGCTCCTGATCAGGCTTAGCCGGTACTGGCGCTTGATCACAAAATCGACCTTGCCGACTGCGACCAGCCGGGTGCCGGAGTGCAGTTCGAGACTGACGTCGGGGTTATATTCGCCCTGCCAGTGCAGGACGATATCGCTGTTGGAAAAGCTCAGCTTGAACTGACACTGCGCCGAAGCCAGCGGCACCCTGATCGTGCAGGTCGCGTGGGCGAAGCTCGTGGAGTGGCGACTGATATAGGCGCCCTTGGCAATGCCGGAGACAGCATGCAGGTAGAAGGCCGCCCCCTGCGGCGGCGACTCCACGCGCGCGACAAACGGCGTTGCGGTGTCCGTGAGCACGGCGCATGCCGGAATGAACATCTGCTGTAGCAAGAACTGTTGACCCAGCAACATGGCGAAGGAATAACCGCCCTCCAGCAGATAGCGCAGGTCTCGGTCGGTGGGCGGCTCGCCACCGTTGTCGTAGCCACGCATCCTGACCATGAACAGCACCGCCCCCGCATCGGGATCGCCCGGCTTGCCATGGATGCGGATCTCGAAATACTCCGGCCGCAGGAACTCGTTCGGAGGTACCAGCAGCTCGCCGAGGACGAAAATCTTTTTCTCCTTGGGCAGTTCCTCGAATCTCTCCTGGAAGAATTCGCCGCCGATCAGCCGCTCCCGCGTCGTGTCGGCGAAGCTCAGCTCGAAATCGCCCCCCTCGGCCAGGTCCAGCACCACCTGGCCCAGCGGATTGGTTGCTCCAGGCGTGCTCCGGAGCGCCAGCTTCATGTACAGGGAGGGGCCGGCCAGCACATCGATTTCGGCGATCCTGGCGAGCTTCGGCGAACCGTCGTCGGCGGCCTCCACCGAGAGCTGCGAGCCACCGACCACCTTCATGCGCAAACGGGCCCTGGGGTCGCTGTAGGTCGACTGGTCGAAGGACAGCCGCGGGCAATCGAGGGTGTAGTCGTAGATCAGTTCGCGGGTGAGCGGCGAGGTATCGATCTGCGCGGTAAAGGGCGGCAGGTAGCTGTCGCTGGCAAAGCGCTCCATGTATTCCCGTAGCAGCAGGGTGTTGACCCATTTGCGGTCCCAGGCCAGCAGGCAACCCCAGTCGTAGGTGCGCGGCGCCTCACGCAACCATTCGAGAAGTTCCAGGTAGGCATCGGACATGGTCCCTCCAGGCAGTCGCCGCCGGTTCAGCGCTCTCAGTACAGCCTTGCCCGTTGCCCCCCGCAACCTAGCAGTTCTGCCAAGTAGGCAAGCACGGCCACCGGGTATTAACTGAACCGACCCATTTACCGGACGTTCCGGACTGCAAGGAGCCAGACATGAAAGTATCAATCTACGCCGCTCGAACACTGGGTCGGGCTTTGCTGGCCACGGCGCTGGCTACAGTGCTGACGGCATGCGCCCAGGCACCTGCGCAGAACGCTCCGAGGGCGCAGGTCACGGTGGAGCCGCTTGGGTGGTCCGAAGCGCAATGGGAACAGGACAGCAGGTTTCACTGCCCCACTGATCAGTTCCTCATTGCCAGAAGGCACAGAGGCGACGAGTACCAGAAGGGATGGACCGCGTACCAATGTGGCAAGGCGTTCCAATTCCAGGCGATTCCGATCAAGGACCCCAAATTGATCCGGGAGGTGCATGAGGCGGCTGGGATCGAGTTCATCTGCCCGGAGAACCAGGTCATGACCGGGCGCGAGCACGATGGCGACGAAAACGGTGCGACCCGATATTACTGCGGAACCCCGTATGACTATTGGGACAGACCCCTCCAGGTCAAACCCGACAAATGGTTTTGGACACCGGACGAGAACATCGAGCATACCGCCGCATGCCCCGAGAATATGTTCATGATCGGTCGCTATCACAAAGGTGACGAGGAAGAACCGAGCCGGTACCTCTGCGCCAGGGTGTTCTGAGCATTTCTGCATACCTCTCAAAGGACACTTTCATCATGCACCTGAAAACGTTGCTGTGCAGCCTGTTGCTCGGCCTGGCCCTGCCCGCCGTCGCTGCAGAGCCTCCGGCAGAAAACCGGGGCGACGATAGCGCCCCCCCCGTGGAGACCGCGACGCCCACCCCGCAACCCGCAGCCGCCAAATCTCCAACCAAAGGGGTCGCCGGCTTCATCACCGTCGGGGACGAGAATGAACAGTTATGCTTTCTCCCCGTGCCCAGCGCCGGTAGCGGACTGACCCGCAGGTATGAGTTCACGGCAGACGGATCGCCCTGCTCCGGGCTCAATGACCGAGCCTGGTCGGTCATCTTCGAGGACCTGCCGTCGGCAACCGAAATACTCCTGACCGATAGCAGGACCTGCAAGACCACGGGCGACAGCGAAACCGTCGGCAAGTTCTGGGTCAAGCTCAGGACCACCAAGAAGGTGACCATTACCGACACCATGCAGCTCCCGTTCTTCTTCCGTTTTGCCAACAACAAGCTCATCAAGCCTGGCCTGCTGCTGGTGGACAAACACCTGCAAGGCGACAGCACCGATGCGCTGGATGCCCTGTCTTGCATCACCGTTACCACCTCCCGCGGCACCCTGCCCAAGCCGGTGGAGCCCATTACCTTTACCGACCAACGGTACGAGGAGCTGACCGAGTACGACTCGAAGTTCAAGTGCGGCGGAAACCGCGTGATGCTCGGTCGCGAAGCCTTTGGCGTCATCATGCCCAAGGTCAGGTACCTGTGCGGCACGCCGATGCAGGGCACCCGGGAAGTCGTACTGAAGAACCAGAAGATGAGCTCCGGCTTGCATGGCGTGACCCACGAATACGTCTGCCCGCTCAACAACCTGATGACCGGTCGCGAGCAGGACGGCGACCATCTCGGCGAATCGCGCTACTGGTGCGCCGAGGCCTGGATCGGCGACGAGCGCCTGGAAGTGCTGACCCTCGATCACTGGTGGGGGCCCCACACCGAGTCCGGCCACACGTTCAGTTGCACTGGCAACACCGTCATGGCGGGCATGTCCAGGTACGGCCGGGAAGACACCAAGACCTGGTACCGCTGCGCCAGCCTGTTCCAGCTTTCTCCACCTTGAAACGCACGCGCCTGCAAAACGATGGCGACTCCGGCATGCCTGCGCCAGCTGGCCCGCCGCCGGGGAAGTCGCTTAACCCCTGTCCGAGGACGCTTTTACCATGACCCTGAGCACCTTGAGAGTCAGTCTGTTGGCCGCCGTGGCCCTGCTTGTGATCGCAGCGCAAGCGCCGGCGCAGGAATCTCCTGCCCCGCCCGCAACGCCTGCCCAGACGATTCCTCCGGATGAGATAGCCGGCTACATCACGGCCTACGACGAGAACGACCGATACTGCTATGTGCCGGTACCCGTGGAGGGTAGCGGCGTAACCCGGGTCTATGACTTTTACGCCGGAAACGCGGGCTGTCACGACCTGAACGACAAGGCATGGTCGGTCGCCTTCGAAGATTTGCCGTCGGCAACCCAGATCCTCCTCACCGACAACCCCACCTGCACGACATCCGGCACCGACGTTGCCGTCGGCAAATTCTGGATCAAGCTCAAGACCACCAAGAAGGTGACCATCACCGAGGCCGTGCAGCTCCCGTATTTCTTCCGGTTTACCAAGAACACGCTGATCAAGCCGGGCTTGCTGCTGGTGGACAGCTACCTGAAAGGCAGCAGCACCGATGCGCTGAACGCCCTGTCCTGCGTCAGGATCACCACCTCCCGGGCAACCCTGCCCAAGCCCACCGTGCAGGTACGCCTGATCGAGCAGAACACCCAGTGGGTCAACTGGGACGAGGGCTTCACCTTCCATTGTGGCGGCAACCGCATGCTGCTCGGCCGCGCCCATTTCGGCGACGAACGAGACCCGAACGAGTTCCGTTGCGGTACCCCCATGCAGGGTGATACCGCCATTACGATGAAAAACCCCACGACATGGGCCAAGCATGAGTTCAGGCATTACTTCGTCTGCCCTGTAAACACCGTGATGACCGGGCACGAGCACGATGGCAACGAGCGCGGCGAAACCCGCTACACCTGCGCCGAAGCCTGGGCTGGCGATACCCCGCTGTACGTCCTGCCGGATGACTTCCGTACGCCCTCGCTCGACGAAAACCATCACCGCTTCGCCTGCGGGGGCAACAAAGTGCTGATCGGCCGGGCTCATTGGCACGACGAAAACGGCGAGACCTGGTACCAGTGCGGCACCGTCTACCAGCAGTCGCCGCCCTGACAGCCAGCCCGATAAGTTGCGCCACGCTTTTCATTCATTCGATCAAGAGGTGCCCTGGACATGACAACCCACAGCAACGTCAGCTCCAATGCATTCAACTACCTTGAGTTCTTCAAGAGCAACGTCGATCCACGCACCGGGCAGTACACCCTGTCCATCGACCTGCCGAACCTCAAGGCCAATGCCCTGAGCGGGCCCGACCTGCCGCTCAAGCTCGATTTCAGCCCGCTCAACCTCGAGGACAGCGGCTACGGTATCGGCTGGAACCTGCGCCTGAGCCAATACGTGATCGCCAGGAACATGCTCTCGCTGTACACCGGCGAAAGCTTCAAGATCACCGGCGATGGCGCGGAACCCTCGATCGCCGAGAAACGCCTCGACAGCTTCCGCTTCTTCGACGATGGCAACGATACCTGGCGCGTGGTGCACCAAAGCGGCCTGGTGGAAGTGCTCACCGCCCAGGGCAGCGCGAGCAAGCGCGTGGCCTTGCCGACCCTGATCTACGGCCCGGCCGGCCACTCCATCAAACTGACCTGGGCCGACTTCGCCAATGGCGAGCGGCGCCTGGCGAAGATCGAGGACGACCGCGGCGAGCTGCTTCGCATCGTGCGTGACAGCGAGAACGTCAAGGTCCTGCTGCCGCCCTTCGACGACCAACCGCAGAGCCGTTTCCTGATGAAACTGAGCGGCGACCGGGTCCAGGAAATCATCCTGCCGGTGGCCGAGCAGGCCTCCTGGCGCCTGGACTACATCACCGTCCGCGGGCTGACCTGCATCAAGGAGGTCAAGACCCCGATGGGCGCCCATGAAACCCTGGAGTACCTGGATGGCGGCCATGCCTATCCGGGCTCCAGCGGACGCCCCAACATGCCCCGGGTGACCCGCCACCTGACCAGTCCCGGCCCCGGCCTGGCGGTCCACGAAGCCACCTACACCTACAGCACCAACAACTTCCTCGGCAACGGCTCCGGCATCAACTGGATGGACGACGGCCTCGACCAGTTGTACAAGGTCGACTTCACCTACGACTACTCGACCACGGTCCAGCAATGGCTGGACGGCAAGGCGGTGCGCCAGGTCAAGCACACCTACAACCGCTTCCACCTGCAGGTCGAAGAGGAAACCCGCCAGGGCAAGTGCGTCTTCACCAAGGTCATCGACTACTACGCCGAGAACAAGCCCTTCGACCAGCAACCGAAGCAGTTCCAGATGCCGCGCTCGGTGCAGCACACCTGGCGACTGGAAGGCGACTCGAGCAAGATCCAGCACGAACTGCAGCTCAACGAATACGACGAGCATGGCAACAAGACCCTGGAGGTGCGGCCCGACGGCGTCAGCACGCGCACGGTCTTCTACGATCCCGACGGCGAGGACGGCTGCCCGAAGGATCCGCTCGGCTTCACCCGCAATGTCAAGGAAGTCATCGTCACCCCCGCGCCACAGGCCCGCGGCGATGCACCGGTGCTGATCACCCGCTATCGCTACAGCCAGCACGCGCCACTGCGCGGTGCGCCGGAAAACGACTGGCTGGCGGTCAGCGAGGAATCGCTCTTCGAGCGCAGGGGCGACAAGGAAACCTTGCTCAACCATAGCCTGCGCACCTATTACGAAACTCCGGACAACCCGCAACTGCATGGTCGTCCGCTGCGCCAGGTCAACACCCTCAACGGCACCAGCAACAGCACCGACTACCACTACGGCAAGGCGCGCAACAAGCTGCTGGACCAGGAAAGCCTGCAAACGGTGGAAACCTTTACCGGCTACGACGGCGAGCAGAAGGTGTACACCAGCGACCAGGCGCTGAACAGCGGCCAGTTGCTGCTCGGCCATGACCCCAACGATGTGCAGGTGCGCTTCGAGTATGACAACCTGCAGCGGCTGACCACCGAAACCGTGGCCCCCGGCAGCGATTTCGAGGCGATCCGCAGCTACGCCTATCAACTGGTCCACGCCGACGGGCAACAGGCCACCCGCACCGTGACCGACGTCAAGCAGGTGCTGACCTGCGACCACTACGATGGCCTGGGCCGCGTGCTGCTGAGCGAGATCAAGTCCGGGGCAACCTGGCAGCGCACCTACAGCGCGGTCTACGATGGCCTCGGCCAGCTCAGCGAGGAAACCCGGTATGACCGGCTCTACGAACGCGAGCTGAGCCTGACCACCCACTACACCTACAACGATTGGGGCCAGCGCTGCCGCGTCACCGGCCCGGACGGGGTCAGCCTGGTCACCGAGACCACGCCGTTCGGCGAAGGCGGCAAGCTGGAGCGCAGCTGGCGTGAAAGCGCTGGCGCCGAGCCGTCGGTCAGCATGCTGAGCGTCACCCAGTACAACGCCTTCGGCAAGATCGACTGGACCGAGCGCCATGGCGACGAGGACGAGGTAGTCGGTCGTCAGGTGTATATCTACGATGGCTACGGCGAGTGCATCCGCGCTGATGAGGAACTCGCCCTGGAAACCCGCAGCACCTACTTCGAATACGACTCGCGTCGCCGGGTGGCGCACACCCGCCTGCCGGACCAGACCGTGATCGAGCGTAGCTTCGCCGAGCACAGCCGCGACGAATTGCCCACCGAGATCCGCGTGATTCCCGGCGACGACCAACAGACCACCCTGCTCCTCGGCGAACAGCAATTCGACGGCCTCGACCGCCTGACCTCCCTGAGCGTAGGGCGGCGTAACCAACGCTACGAATACGATGACCAGACGCTGCGGGCCAGCCGCCTGATCACCCCGGCGCAGGCCACCATCGAGTACTTCTACGAGCAGAACCTGAGCGACCAGCCGAAGAAGATCGTTGTCGATGGCCAGACCTTCACCTACGGCTTCGACCGCGACGATGCCGGGATCAAGAGCGCCACCAACGACGCCGGCGAGCGAGCCTACACCTACAACGTCCTCGGTCATCTGGAACTGGAAAGCTGGACCGACAGCAATGGCGAGGTGCATGAAACCCACTACGAGACCTCGCTGCAAGGCCTGCCGCTGAAACGCACCGACAACGCCGTCGACACCCTGTACACCTACGATGATCAGGGCCGCGTGAAATGCATGACCCAGGGCCAGTTGCAGGCCGAATTCGAATACGACGACGATGGCCGGCAGTACCGCACCACCACCCGCGACCTCGGCAGCGGCGACCGCCTGGTCAGCGAGAACAGCTACGACAGCCTCGACCGCGTCTGGATCCGGACCCTGCTGCTCAACGACAGCCCGGCGCGAACCCTCACCCACACCTGGCGCGATGACGATCAGCTGGTTGGCCGGCACTTGGAAATGGACGGCCGCAGCCTGTTGCAGGAAGAGTACGTCTACGACCAGCGCGGGCGCTTGACCGAACATCACTGCTCGGGCGAACGCTTGCCCAGCGATCGCTATGGCAACGCCATCACCGACCAGATGTTCCGCTTCGATGCCCTCGGTAACATCAAACGCTGCATGACCAGTTTCGCCAATGGCGAGACCAACACCGCAATCTTCACCTACGCCGAAGACGACAATTGCCAACTGATCAAGGTGACCAATTCCTACGTGGAAGGCGGTTACCCCGGCGAGCAGACCTTCGCCTACGACGATGACGGCAACCAGCTCAACGACGAGGCCGGGCAACGGCTGCGCTACGACGCCCAGGGCCGCCTGCTGGAAGTGACCAGCGCCGATGGCAGCGAGTCCCTGGTCAGCTACCGCTACGACGGCCACCAGCACCTGCTCGGCGCGCGGATCGGCGAGCAGGCGGAAACCCTGCGCTTCTACCAGGGCTACAGCCTCAGCCATACCGTACAGGACGGCGTGCAGACCCAGTACTTCAGCCATGCCGGCCAGCCGCTTGGCCAGCAGCAACTGGATGACCACGAGCGCACCATGCTCCTGCTCACCGATGCCAGCCCCAGCGTGATCGGCGCCAGCCTTGCCAGCGGCCTGCGCGAGATGGTGTACAGCGCCTATGGCGAGCTGGCCGACGAGCAGCGCCTGGAATCCCTGATGGGCTTCAATGGCGAACTGCGCGAAGTTGCCACCGGCTGGTACCTGCTGGGCCGCGGCTACCGGGCCTACAACCCGTCGCTGATGCGTTTCCACAACCCCGACTCGCGCAGCCCGTTCCTCGAGGGCGGGCTCAACCCTTACACCTATTGCCTGGGCAACCCGATACGTTTCCGCGATCCGACCGGGCACCGGGCCGTAGACCCGAGACGACCCGACCCGATCTACCGGCCGCCACCCCCAGAGCCGGGCGCAGCGAGCTTCCTGGAAAAATGGGGGCCGGCAGCGGGGCTTATCGTGGGGGCAGCGGTGATGGCGATTTTCACCCCCTGGACAGGTGGCTTGACCATACCGCTGGTGGTGGGCGCCATAGGGGTGGCTGTTTCGGCTGCAGGCGGCGCGCTCGCAGTAGTGGCAACACTGAAGGAGGATCGGGAGATGTTGACGCTCGCCACGATCATGGTGACTGTCGGTGGCGCCATCTCCGCAGCAGGCGGGGCGCTCGACAGGTGGGGGCCGAAAGACAGGGCGGGATGGCCCAAGTCTCAAAAAACACCGCCGGACGAGCCAGAGATCAAGCAGACCGCTGACAGCGGAGATAATGCAACAACGCCGATGATGAACCAGAACACCCAGGTGGGAGACTCACTGTTGCGCAGCGGCAAGGGTCTGAAATTCATTAGGAACCGTTTCCGGCGTAAACCGGTTCAGGAAAGCACAAACGCAGAGACTTTTTCCCCAGCAGATGGACCAAGGAGGGGCAGTGACCCGGCTGCGGGAGGCAGCGGAGGGGAGGGAGGATCTGGCGGGGCTGGAGGAGGGGCTGAACCACCTAGCCCACCACCTCAGCCAAAAAGCACGACCCACAGCAAACAACACAGCGGACCTGTCTTGCACATGACTTCCAGCAAGTTTGAAAAGAACGCCTTGGGCGAATGGGTGCCGACGACGGGTGGCTCAATTGCCACGTTCAACACGGATCTAACTATCAACCTTTGAATCGGGTTAGCCGAAACGCCGGGGCCGAACTTAGTTCGGCCCCGGTTGTTTTACCAACACAAACTTCTCCGACCATTCAACACCGCTATTCAACAATCTCAGTCTCCTTTTCCTACATACCTTTAAAAAACACCTGCATAAACTTCCCACCTTGTAGGCCATTACCTTTTAAACACAGGAACAGTCCTACAAAACGTAACAGAAACAACTGAAGTCAAACTTCAGAAATTACCCATTACTTCGAGTCGATAACATGAAACGAACTTTACTGGCCGCCGCCTTGTTGCTGGCCGGCACTTCCGCATTCGCCACTACCGGCACCATCAACTTCAACGGCAAGATCAACGGCAGCACCTGCCCGATCGAAATCGTCAACCCCGACAGCGGTGCCGTCGGCAACCTGGTGCAGATGGGTGCACCGCGGGTCGCCGACTTCCCCAACCTGGGCGCCGAGGCCGGTGGCCGCAGCTTCTCCATGCGCGTTCCCGGCGGTGCCGCCTGCGGGATCGACCCCGACAACCCGAATACCGCCACCGTGACCTTCACCGGCGTGCAGGGCGGGGCCGGCGCCGACGGTTCGCTGTATGCGATCAAGACCGTCGGTGGCGCCGCCACCGGCGTGGCCGTGGCGCTCAAGGACCGCTCCGGCAACCCGGTGAAGAACGGTGAGGCCTCTGCGGCCTATCCGCTGAATGTCACCGGCGCCACCGAAATGTTCTTCACCGCCGTGTACAAGTCCACCGCTGCCACGGTAACCCCGGGCGCGGCGGATGCCGACGTGTCCTTCGTCGTCAAAATCAACTGACGGCCTTGCCCGCGCGCGTCCCCTTTGCGCTCGCGGGCTCCGCACTGCACAGGTAGTCCCCATGTCCATCCCGACCCTGCGCCGGCTCACCGGCGCCACCCTGCTGCTGCTCGCCACCTGGTTGCCGGGGGCCCATGCCGCCCTCAGCCTCAACGCCACCCGCGTGGTCTTCGACAGCGACAAACGCAGTGTCTCGATCGTGGTCAACAATCCCAGCACCAGCACCTTCGCCGTGCAGACCTGGGTCAACACCGAAGCCGACGATACCACCACAGCCGTGCCGCTGATCGCCTCGCCGCCGCTGTTCCGCCTCGATCCCGGCGCCGAGCAGCTGGTGCAGATCAACGGCCTGCCCACACGCCTGCCCGAAGACCGCGAATCGCTGTTTTTCTTCAATGTCCAGGAAATCCCAGAGGCCCGCGGCGGCCAGGCCAATGTACTGAACATCGCCCTGCGCACGCGGATCAAGCTGTTCTACCGACCCAGCCAGCTCACCGACGAGCCGATGGACAGGCTCAAGGACCTGCGCTGGTCGATCGAGCGCAGAGATGGCAAGCCGCAACTGGTGGTAGATAACCCGACGCCCTTCCACTACTCGTTCAGCCGCCTCGAAGTGCACCACGGCGAACACACCCTGCGCCCGCTGGAGGCACCGATGGCCGCGCCGCTGTCGAAGCAGCGCTATCCACTGCCAGTCCCCGGCCTGGGCGGCAATCCCCGGGTCACCTTCGCCGCGATCAACGACTACGGCGGCTACAGCAAACCCATCACGGTGGCCTTGCAGTCCGACCTCTGACTCCGCCCTTTCAGCGCCAGGAGCATGACCATGCATTCCTCTCCACGGCGATGGAGCCTGATCTCCCGCCCTCCCCTGTTTCACCTGCTGCTTGCCGGTGGCGGCCTCGGCCTGTCCACCTCCCAGTCGGCCCAGGCTCAGAGCATCCCGGGCTTCGAGGCGAGCTTCATGCACCAGGCACCCGGCCATGACCACCAAACCGGCGCACTGGCCCTGGACAGCCTGGCCAGCCAGCGCACATTGGCGCCGGGCAGCTACCCGGTGGAGGTGCTGGTCAATGGCGACAGCCTCGGCCAGCACCAGGTCGACTTCAGCGCCAGCCCGCGCGGCGGCCTGCAGCCCTGCCTCGACGCCGAGCTCGTCGGCCAGTTGGGCATCCGCCCCGACAGCCTGGAACAGCCCGGGCAGTTGCTGGACGAGTGCGTCGACCTGCCAGCCGTGGTGAAGGGCGCCCAGGTGGATTTCGACGGCAGCCGCCTGCAACTGGCGATTTCCATTCCGCAGTTCTATCTGCGCCGCGATGCCAGCGCCGGTCTGTCCCAGGATGACTGGAACCACGGCATCAATGCCGCCTTCCTCAATTACCAGGTCGCCGCCCAGGAAGGCCGCAACCGCTTCGCCGGGGCGACCAGCAGCCAGGACCTGAACCTCGGTACCGGCCTCAACCTCGGCCCGTGGCGCCTGCGCAGCAACCAGTCGTTGCGCCAGGACGAAGACGGCAAGCGGCGCTGGACCAGCGCCTATACCTACCTGCAGCGCGACCTGCCCGGCACCCACGCCAACCTGACCCTGGGCGAAACCTTCACCAACGGCGACGTGTTCCGCAGCGTGCCCATCAGCGGCGCCCTGGTCGCCTCCGACCTGGGCATGCTCAGCGATCGCCAGCAGGGCTATGCACCGATCGTGCGCGGCGTGGCCTATACCCGGGCCCGCCTGGAAATCCGCCAGAACGGCTACCCGATCTACACCACCTACGTCAGCCCCGGCCCCTACCAGATCGATGACCTGGGCACCGTCGGCGGCAGCGGCGAGCTGGAAATCATCCTGACCGAGGCCGACGGCCAGGTGCGCCGCTTCACCCAGCCTTACTCGACCCTCGGCAACCTGCTGCGCAATGGCGTGTGGCGCTACAGCCTGGCAGCAGGACGCTACAACGCGTCGTCCCGGCTCGACGATCCCCTGCTCTGGCAAGGCACCCTGGCGGTCGGTGGGGCCTGGGACTCGACTCTCTATGGCGGCCTGATGGGCAGCACCTTCTATCGCGCCGGCAACCTCGGCCTGGCTCGCGACCTGGGCGCCCTGGGGGCCGTGTCCTTCGACCTGACCCGCTCCGAATCGCAAAACGACACCAGCACTGGCCGGCAGACCAGCGGCATGAGCTACGCGATGAAATATGGCAAATCCTTCGCCACCCGCACCCACCTGCGTTTTGCCGGCTACCGCTACTCTACCGAGGGCTACCGCGACTTCGACGAAGCCGTCAGCGAGCGCAGCCGCCACCGCAGCTTCCATGGCAGCCGGCGCAGTCGCCTGGAAGCGGCGATCTACCAGAACATCGGCAGCCGCAGTGCGATCAACCTGACCCTGTCGCAGCAGGACTACTGGAACAGCGCCTATGAGCAGCGCCAGTTCCAGTTCAACTTCAACACCCAGTACAAGGGTGTCAGCTACAACCTCTACGCCTCTCAGTCACTGAGCGACGAGCGCTACGGCAACGATCGGCAGATCGGCCTGAGCATTACCCTGCCACTGGAGTTCGGTCGCTCCACCAATGCTACCTTCGACGTGCTGGAGAATGGCGGACGCTACAGCCAGCGCGCCAGCCTCAATGGCAGCCTCGCCGACACGCGCGTCAGCTACCGCGCCTCGCTCGCCAATGACGAACAGCAGCGCCAGTCCGCCGCTATCGCCCTGGGCTACCAGGCACCCTACGCCAGCCTCGGCGCCGGCCTGACCCAGGGCAATGACTTCCGCTCGCTGTCGTTCAACGCCAGTGGCGCCGTGCTGGCCCATGGCGACGGCCTGACCTTCGGCCCGTACCTGGGGGAAACCATGGCCCTGGTGGAAGTCCCGGACACCGCCAATGTTGGCCTCCTCAACAGTAACGAAGTGCTTACCAATGCCCGCGGCTTCGCCCTGATGCCCTACCTGCGCCCCTACCGGACCAACCGTATCGCCCTGGAGACCGACCTGCTCGGCCCGGAGGTGGAGATCGTCAACGGCACCACCCAGGTGGTGCCGCGGCGCGGCGCAGTGATCAAGGCACGCTTCGAGGTGCGCAACGTCAACCGCCTGTTGCTGACCCTGCACGATGCCCACGATCAGCCCCTGCCCTTCGGCACCCAGGTGCGCGGCGCCGATGGCGAAATACTGGGCCTGGTCGCCCAGGCCGGCCAGGTGATGCTCAGTACCGAGCTCGCCAGCCAGGTCCTGGATATCCGCTGGGGCAACAACAGCCTCGACCAGTGTCGCCTGCCGATCGACACCCGCCATATGACCGCGAGCCAGGGTTATCACCTGCAATCGCTGACCTGCCAATGAACCCATCGAGTCGCCCATGATCCCATGCCTCCGTCCCCTGCTGGCCTGTGCCGGCCTTTTCCTGAGCAGCCAGCCCGCCTTCGCCGAGGACCCGTACCCCGGTGACCAGTACTGCGACTGGCGCAAAGACTATCCCGTCGGTCCCATGACCCATACCAACTATCTGGGCACCTACTATGTGCCCAGGGACGCACCGGTAGGAACCTTCATCAGCCCGCCCGGGGTGAAGTGGCCTGTCACCAACAACCTGCTGACCATACCCCAGTGCTTCCGCGACGTCGGCCCGCACAACCTGTACATTTCCGTCAGGGCCAGTGTCCCGATCCATCCCGGGCCGCTGCCTCCGGTGCTTGGCGACGACGTCACCGGCAGGGTCCTGCAGACCAACATTCCCGGGGTCGGTGTGGTGATCAAGCTCGGCCTTCCGTTCAACTGGCCCTACGCGACCAATACCTGGAAAACCGTCGGACCGCCCATCGTCCCCTTCGAAGGCTACGTTGATCACGACACCGTCGGGTACCTGCTCATGAGCCGGCTGAATCCCTTCATCACGCTGATCAAGACCGGTGACATCCCACCCGGCGTCAATGAGCTCGACGGGCGCGAACTGTGGAGCTCCACCGCGACCAGGATTGGCAAGGTGGCAGGCCATCACCTGTACGGCACGGTGATCCAGTCCCAGTGCGGACTGCCGCCCAACCCGGTGAGCGCGGACCCGGTGGAACTGGGCGAGTGGGACAATACGGACTTTACCGGCCCCGGTTTCACCACCCCGTCCGTGCCGTTCACCATCACCCTGAACGACTGCGAGGACGATCCGGAGGGCGGAGTCGCGACGGCGCATATCCGCCTCGAAGGCGCCAAGGGCTCGACCCCGATCGATGCGCAACGCGGCATCTTCGGCCTGACCGACGACTCGACCGCCGAGGGCGTGGGGATCCAGATGCTGATGGCAGATGGCGTCACCCCGGTGCAGTTGAACCAGGACGTGCCGTTGCAGGCGATTTCGCCGAGCGGCGATACCGTATTGCCGTTCTCGGCGCGCTTCTACCAGACAGAAGCAAGCCAGGCGGTGAAGTCGGGATCGGCCAAGGGGGCGCTGAACTTCACCATTACCTATCAATAGGCGGCGTGGGCCTGCACCGGCCTCATCGCTGGCAAGCCAGCTCCCACAGGTTACAGCTCAGATCCCTGTGGGAGCTGGCTTGCCAGCGATGAGGCCATAAGCCACGCCAGACGCCTCAGGGATGACGCAGGCTCTCCAGGGTCATCAGCCCCTTGAGCAGCGCTTCACCCCGCAGTTGCGCCAGGCTGGCAGTGCCCATCGGATCGCCCGATTGACGGTTGCCGTGCACCAGCAGGCCGAGCAAGGTACTCACCAGCGGCTGGTGGCTGACCAGCAGCACACGCTCCAGCCCCAGGGCATCGAGCCGGGCGATGGCCTGGTCGGGATCGCTGTCCGGGGTCAACCACGGCACCGTCTCGACCGGATGGCCAAACCCCAGCGCCTCATGCACCAGCGCCGCCGTCTGCTGCGCCCGCACATAAGGGCTGGCAACAATCGCATCGAGGGGCTGGCCGATCAGGTGGGCGGCACTGCGCAGCACCTGTTTGCGCCCGTGCTCGGTGAGGTTGCGCTGGTCGTCACTGCGGGCATGGGCTTCGGCCTCGCCGTGGCGCAGGATCCACAGCTTCACAGCTTCGGCTCTTCGTCACGCACTGGGTGCGGTGCCGGCGGCACGCTGTGGGCCGCCTCGCCCTCGGCCGGGCGCGCTGCCGGCCAGTCGGCGAACGGCCAGGGTTTCTGCTCGGTATGGAAGCTGCCGAAACGGCCGATCTGGGCGAGGTACTGGCTGAGGCTATCGCCGAAGTTCATCAGCCCGGCATTCGGCGCGCCGTACACCAGGCGATAGATCAGTTGCACCAGCACCAGCAGGCCGAGCAGGGTCTGGGCGACCTGCCAGACCAGCAGGAACAGGAGCATCCAGAGAACGCGAAGGATGATGGACTCGTGCTGCATCTGCTTGGGGGATTCACTCATGTCGTGCTCCTGTGACTCAGTTGAAACCGCTGGTGGAAATGAAATCGACATCGGTCTTCGGCTCGCCGCGCATCAGCAACTCGATGACCTGGGCCAGGGTCCGGCCCTCGAACAGGATCGCATGCAACCCGGCCACCAGCGGCATGTACACCTGCACCTGCTGGGCCTTGGCCTTGAGCACCTTGAGGGTGTTGACCCCCTCGGCCACCTCGCCCAGCCGGTTGACCGCCTCGTCCAGGCTCAGGCCCTGGCCCAGGGCGTAGCCGACCTGGTAGTTGCGGCTCTTGGGCGAGGAACAGGTAACGATCAGGTCGCCGACCCCGGCCAGGCCGAGGAAGGTCATGGGGTTGGCACCCTGGCTCACGGCGAAGCGGGTCATCTCGGCCAGGGCGCGGGTGATCAGCATGCTCTTGGTGTTCTCGCCCATGCCCAGGGCCACGGCCATGCCAGCGATGATCGCGTAGACGTTCTTCAGCGCCCCGCCCAGCTCGACGCCGAAGCGGTCGGCACTGGCATACACGCGGAAGGTACGCCCGTGCAGCACGGCCTGGACCCGCTGGCAGAGTTCCTCGTCCTCGCTGGCGACCACCGTGGCGGTCAGCGCATGCTCGGCAATTTCCCGCGCCAGGTTCGGCCCGGACAGCACGCCGATGCGCGCCTTGGGCGCGATGTCCTCGAGGATCTGGCTCATCAGCTTGAAGGTCTGCGCCTCGATGCCTTTGGTCAGGCTGACCAGCATCCTGCCTTCGAGCAGCGCTGCATGGGGCGCCAGCACGCTGCGCAGGGCGCTGGACGGCAAGGCGACGAAGATCAGTTCGCTGCCTTCGAGGACCGGCAGCAGGTCGCTGACCGGTTCGACACCAGGATGGACCTTGATGCCCTTGAGATAACGCGGGTTTTCCCGGGTCGTGCGTATGGCCTCGGCCTGGGCCGGGTCGCGCATCCATTGGCGTACCGCGACACCGTTTTCCGCCAGCAGGTTGGCCACGGCGGTGCCGAAACTGCCGCCCCCCAGAACCGCAACAGGTTGCTGTTCAGTCATATCCAATCCGTCAGAGCCATTAATGAGTGGCGAAGCCGGCATTATACGGAGCGTCGAAGTCTCCACCAGCGCCAGATCACTGGAAAATGCCGGCTACTCGGTTAACATGCCGGTTTCGTTTATCGATCAAGGCCGCCCCGTGTTCTCTGGCCCACGCCCTTCACACCCTTTGTTGCTCCTGGCCGCCCTGGTCGGCGGGCCGGCCGTTGCCGACGATCTGTTCGTCGATAGCCAGGCCCTGCCCCAGGTTCTGACCGCCACCCGCCTGAAACAGTCCCCGGCCGCCGTGCCCGGCAGCATGACCGTGCTCGACGCCGAGCTGATCAAGGCCAGCGGCGCCCGCGACATTCCCGAGCTGCTGCGCCTGGTGCCGGGGATGATGGTCGGCTACGGCGCCGGCAACCAGGCGACGGTCAACTACCACGGCAGCAACGTCAACGACGCGCGGCGCATGCAGGTGCTGATCGATGGCCGCTCGGTGTACCGCGCCGGCCTGGCCACCGTGGACTGGAGCGATATTCCGCTGGCCATGGAGGATATCGAGCGCATCGAGGTGTTCCGCGGGCCGAACACGGTCAGCTACGGTGCCAATGCGCTGATGGCGGTAGTCAACATCCTCACCCGCAGCCCGGCCGACAGCCACGGCACGCGGCTCAAGGTGACCCGCGGCCAGCGCGGCATCGCCGACTTCTACGCCAGCCAGGGCATGGGCTGGGACGGCGGCGACCTGCGCCTGTCGCTGTCGGGAATGCAGGACGACGGCTTCGACCATAACGCCACGGGCGGCGACTACCGCGACAGCCGGCGCCTGACCCGCTTCAACATCAGCGCCAGCCACACCCTTGATCTCAACCAGAGCCTCGACTGGCAACTCTCGGCCAAGGAAGGCAGCGACCAGCGCCCCTACACCTACCAGCCGGTCTTCCCCTACGTCACCGAGCGCGGCAACGATGCCGACGTCAAGGCCAAGGACTACGCCGGCTCGCTGCGCTGGAACATCGATTTCGACCCGGGCCACAGCCTCTATGTGCAAGGCTCGGCGCAGCACTGGGACCGCCAGCAGGTGTGGCGTGCCTGCGATGCGCAACTCGCCTTCAGCCCGGAACTGACCCGCCTCTGGCAATTGAACCCGAACTACGCCGAGCAGGTGGCGCGCAACGCCAACAACCCGCCGCCCAATGCCGACCCGGTGCTCCAGGACCTGGCCCGGCAGGTCGGCAATCAATGGAACAGCGGCGGCAAGAACGTGGTGTGCGGCGACGTCGACCAAAGCACCCGGGAAACCCGCTATGACCTGGAGATCCAGGACACCCTGAGCCTGGCCGACAACCTGCGCCTGCTCAGCGGCGTCAACTACCGCTACGACCGCGCCGACTCCGAGACCTATTTCAACGGCAGCCTCGACGACCAGACCTGGCGCCTGTTCGGCCAGCTCGAATGGCGGCTGGACGAGCACTGGATCGTCCAGGGTGGCGCGATGTACGAGAATTCGCGGCTGGCCGGCGATTCGCTGACCCCGCGCATCGCGGTGAACTACCTGATCACCCCGCGCCATGGCCTGCGCGCGGTGTACTCCGAGGCGGTGCGTTCACCGGACATGTTCGAGAACAACGTCAACTGGAGCTACCGGGTCAGCAACCTGACGCCGCCGGCCTTCGGCCAGAGCACCGCCGAGTACTTCGTCAAGACCCGCGGCCCGGGCAACCTCGACCAGGAACTGATGCGCTCGCGGGAAGTGGGCTACAACGGCTACTTTGCCGACCTCGACCTGAGTGTCGATATCAAGCTGTTCCATGACCGCATCACCGGCATGATCAGCGAGCCGCTGCGCAACAACCAGTACATCGCCAGCAACAGCAACGAAGCGCGTTTCACCGGCACCGAGACCCAGGTGGACTGGCGGGCCAGCGCCAACGATCGCGTGCGCCTGACCTACGCTTATGTCGACGCCGAAGCCAGCAACCCCGCCGACCAGCGCCTCAGTGCACGCAACAGCGGCTCCGCCGGCTGGATGCGCGACTGGGGGCGGGGCTGGTCCAGCGCCCTCTTCTATTACGGAGACGACGCCCTGAACCAGTACCGTTTCGAGCGGGTCGACCTGCGCGTGGCCAAGCGCATCGCCCTGCCCAAGGCGAGCCTGGAACTGTCCGGGACCTTGCAGCAGCGTCTCGATGACCAGCCCACCGCCAATGTCGACAACCGCTACGACAGCCGCCACCTCCTGTATTTCAGCGCGGAGCTGGAGTTCTGATGAGGTTCTGGCGGCGCTGGCTGCTGCTGGTCCTGCTCTGGCCGCTGGTGTCCCTGGCCGGCGGCGAGATCCTCCTGACCGGTGCCCAGGACAGCAGCGGCGTGCGCGAATTCGTCGAAGCGCTCAAGACCCGGCGCCCGGCGGACACGGTGCGCTTCGTGCCCCTGGCGCAACTGCCGGAACCGGCCCGGCTGCGCAGCGACACGCGGCTGATCCTGCTCGACCCCGAAGCGCTGGACTGGCGCATGCGCGAGCCGGCCGGGCCGCCGGCGCTGGTGCTGCGCATCAGCCGGGTCCAGGCGCGGCAGCGCCTGGGCGACCTGCGCCCGGCGTACCTCAGCCTGCTCTGGAGCGACCCGCCCCTGGCCCGGCAACTGCATCTGGTCCGCTACCTGCTGCCCCAGGCCCATCGGGTCGGCGTGCTGTACAGCGAGCAAAGCCGCTTCCTCCTCGATGAACTGCGTCAGGCCGCCCTACCGCTGGGCATGGAGATCGACGCGCAACCCTGGCCCGACCTGCGCGACAACCGCCCCCTGCAAAGCCTGCTCAAGGAAACCGACGTTCTGCTCGGCCTCGACGATCCCTCGCTGTACAACCCCAAGACCGCGAAAAACCTGCTGCTCAGTGCCTATTCAAGGCAGATGGCGCTGGTCGGGCCGAATGCCGGCTTCGTCCGCGCCGGGGCCCTGGCCAGTACCTTCAGCGACCAGAACGCCTGGCTGGCGGTGATCGACCGCCTGCTCGACCAGCCCCCGGAAAAATGGCCGCGCAGCCATTACCCGGAGTATTTCAGCGTAACCGGCAACCAGCAGGTCGCCCGGGCCCTGGGCATCGAGGCGATCGACCCCGATGCCGCCAGGCAGGCCGTGTCCGCAGGAGAATCCGCCCGATGAGAAGCTGGGATATCAGTACCCGTACCCAGATCATCAGCCTCGGCCCGGCCCTGGTGCTGACCTTGCTGCTGATCGGTTTTTTCACCTTCGTGCGCATCCAGGACCTGCGCCAGGAACTCAACCATACCGGCCAGTTGATCGCCAACCAGCTTGCCCCGGCCTCGGAATACGGCGTGATCTCCGGCAACGACGAAGTGCTCGAAGGCCTGATGCGCGCGACCCTGACCATCCCCCACGTGCGCTTCCTCGAAGTGCAGGACAGCGCCAACCACATCCTGGTCTATGTCGAGCAGCCGGACGAACACGTCAACCGCGCCCAGCAGGTGGAAGTGTTCCAGGCGCCGATCCGCCTGCAACGGATCAGCCTGGATGGCGACTTCCTGCACAATGGCGAGCAACCGGCGAGCATCGTCGCCGACGATTACCTTGGCCGGGTGATCGTCGGCATGTCCGACGACGCCTTCAGCCAGCGCCAGCAGGAAATCGTGATCAAGGCGGCGATCCTCGCCCTGTTCGCCCTGGTCTTCACCTTCCTGCTGGCGCGCCGCCTGGCCCGTAGCCTTGCGACCCCGATCGCCGACATGGGGCATGCGGTCAAGGCCATCCAGAAAGGTGATTTCGACACGCCGTTGCCGGTGGTGGACGACAACGAGCTGGGGCACCTGGCGCAACATATCAACAACCTGGCCAGCGGCCTGGCCCAGGCCTCGCGCGAACAGCAGGAGGCCATGGCGCAGATGATCCAGGCCCGCGAGGAAGCCGAGCAGGCGAACAAGGCCAAGTCGGAATTCCTGGCGATGATGAGCCACGAGTTGCGTACCCCGATGAACGGCGTGCTGGGCATGCTGCAACTGCTGCAGACCACCGAGCTGAGCGACGAGCAGGCCGAATACACCCTGGTGGCCAGCGAGTCCACCGGGCACCTGCTCAAAGTGATCAACGACATCCTCGACTTCTCGCGGATCGAACGCACCGGGCTGCAACTGGAACAGATCGATTTCAACCTGGCGGAACTGATCGGCAGTTGCGTGCAGTCCTTCCTTCACGCCGCCCAGCAGCGTCACCTGGCGCTGCAACTGGAAATGCCCGACGGCCTGGAGCGCTTGCAGGTGTGCGGCGACCCGACGCGGATCCGCCAGGTACTGGTCAACCTGATCGGCAACGCCCTGAAATTCACCGAGCAGGGCAGCGTGCGGGTGGTGCCGCGCTGGCAGGTGCTGGACCGCCAGCTGATCTGGTTCACCTGCGCGGTGCAGGACACCGGCATCGGCATCGACAACAGCCGCCTGGAAGCCATGTTCATCGCCTTCCAGCAAGCCGACAGCTCGATTTCCCGGCGCTATGGCGGCACCGGCCTGGGCCTGTCCATCGCCCGCAACCTGGCCGAACGCATGGGCGGCAGCCTGCGGGCGGAAAGCCGCGAGGGCCAGGGTTCGACCTTCACCCTGGAAATGCCCCTGACCCTGCGCCCGCACGACCGTCCGCAGGCATTGCCGGACAACGTTGCCGGGGCGGACGATGGCAAAGGGCAGTCGGTATTGCTGGTGGAGGACAACCCGGTCAACCAGGCGGTGATCCAGGCCATGTTGCGCAGCCTGGGGCTGGAGGTGATCGTTGCTGCCGACGGCGCCCAGGCCATCAGCCTGGTGGCCCGGCAGCGCTTCGGGGCCGTGCTGATGGACTGTCGGCTGCCGATCGTCGACGGCTACGAAGCCACCCGGCGCCTGCGCCAGTTGCCCCAGGGCCGCGACCTGCCGATCATCGCCCTGACCGCCAACGCCCTGCAGGGTGATCGCGAGCGTTGCATTGAAGCCGGGATGAACGATTACCTGGCCAAACCGTTCAAACGCAATGAATTGCAGGAGATTCTGCAGCGCTGGCTACCCGCTCAGGCAAGCGCGACTGGCGAATAATGCAAAATTGCGGCAGTCTTACACGCCGAACCGATCTGCAAGAAAGGTCTGTCGGAAAAATTTCAGTGCACAGGTGTACATCTTCGTTCGCTGTGCTGTGACTTTCACTACAACGCAATAGTCTATGAGTAGGCTGCCGCCCCGGAGCCAAGGGCTTTCATGGGGCGGATCGGGAAGAACCGGTCCCTGCCGCACGAGGATTATTGAGGAGCTCGCATGACCAAACAAAACGCCTTTACCCGGGAAGACCTGCTGCGCTGCAGTCGCGGTGAGCTGTTCGGCCCAGGTAACGCGCAACTGCCCGCCCCCAACATGCTGATGGTGGATCGCATTGCCCACATCAGTGAAGAGGGCGGCAAGTACGGCAAAGGTGAATTGGTCGCCGAGCTGGATATCAATCCGGACCTGTGGTTCTTCGCCTGCCACTTCGAAGGCGATCCGGTGATGCCGGGCTGCCTGGGCCTCGACGCCATGTGGCAGCTGGTTGGTTTCTTCCTTGGCTGGCAAGGCCTGCCGGGCCGCGGTCGCGCCCTGGGTTCGGGCGAAGTGAAGTTCTTCGGCCAGGTGTTGCCGGAGGCGAAAAAGGTTACCTACAACATTCATATCAAGCGCGTCCTGAAGGGCAAGCTGAACATGGCCATCGCCGATGGCTCGGTCAGCGTCGACGGTCGCGAGATCTACACCGCCGAAGGTCTTCGCGTCGGTGTATTCACCTCCACTGAAAATTTCTAAGGGTTATTCGCATGCGCCGCGTCGTAATCACCGGTCTGGGCATCGTTTCCTGCCTGGGCAATGACAAAGAGACCGTCTCCGAAAACCTGCGTAAAAGCCGTCCGGGCATCCGTTTCAACCCGGAATACAAGGAAATGGGGCTGCGCAGCCAGGTTTCCGGTTCCATCGACCTGAACCTCGAAGAACTGATCGACCGCAAGGTCTATCGCTTCGTCGGCCACGCCGCTGCCTACGCCTACCTGGCGATGCAGGACGCGATCAAGGACTCCGGCCTGACCGAAGAGCAGATCTCCAACCCGCGTACCGGCCTGGTGGCCGGCTCCGGCGGCGCTTCGACCCTGAACCAGATGGAAGCGCTGGATACCCTGCGCGAGAAAGGCGTCAAGCGCGTCGGTCCGTACCGCGTGACCCGCACCATGGGCAGCACCGTTTCCGCGTGCCTGGCCACTCCGTTCAAGATCAAGGGCATCAACTACTCGATCTCCTCGGCCTGTGCCACCTCCGCTCACTGCATCGGCACCGCCATGGAGCAGATCCAGTGGGGCAAGCAGGACATCGTCTTCGCCGGCGGCGGTGAAGAAGAGCACTGGAGCCAGTCGTTCCTGTTCGATGCCATGGGCGCCCTGTCGACCAAGCGCAACGACGAGCCAAGCAAGGCTTCGCGCGCCTACGACGCCGACCGTGACGGCTTCGTCATCGCCGGCGGTGGCGGCATGGTGGTGGTCGAGGAGCTGGAACACGCTCTGGCCCGTGGTGCCAAGATCTATGCGGAAATCGTCGGCTACGGCGCCACTTCCGACGGCTACGACATGGTTGCCCCGAGCGGCGAAGGCGCGATCCGCTGCATGCAGCAGGCGCTGTCCACCGTCGACACGCCGATCGACTACCTGAACACCCACGGCACCTCGACCCCGGTCGGCGACGTCGCGGAAATGAAGGGCGTGCGCGAAGTGTTCGGCGACAAGGCCCCGGCCATCAGCTCGACCAAGAGCCTGTCCGGCCACTCCCTGGGCGCTGCCGGCGTGCACGAAGCGATCTACTGCCTGCTGATGATGGAAGGCAAGTTCATCGCCGGTTCCGCCAACATCGACGAGCTGGATCCGGAAGTCGCCGACCTGCCGGTGGTTCGCGAAACCCGCGAAAACGCCAAGATCGACACCGTGATGAGCAACAGCTTCGGCTTCGGCGGCACCAACGCCACCCTGGTGCTCAAGCGCTGGGAAGGCAAGTAAGGGCTAGCCCGCTTGCACTGAAAACGCCCCGACTGTGTTCGGGGCGTTTTTGTTTGTGGACCTTTAGGGCCCTATCGCTGGCAAGCCAGCTCCCACAGGGTCGGCAGAGCACACAGAACCTGTGGGAGCTGGCTTGCCAGCGATGAGGCCGGAAAGCCTTACACCGAGAAGCGCCGCACCAGCCCGTTCAGGTCCACCGCCAGTTGCGATAGCGCCTGGCTGGCCTCCACCGTCTGCGACGCTCCCGCCGAACTCTGCAACGCCAGATCGCGGATATTGGTGAGGTTGCGATCCACCTCCCTCGCCACCTGCGCCTGCTGCTCCGAGGCGCTGGCGATCACCAGGTTGCGCTCGTTGATCCGGCTGATCGCCGTGGCAATCTCTTCCAGCGCCGCCCCGGCCGCGTGCGCACCATCCAGGGTGCTGCGCGCCCGCTCGCGGGTTTGCTGCATGCCATCCACCGCACGGTCGGTGCCCTGCTGGATACCATCGATCATCTGCTCGATTTCCCGGGTCGATTGCTGGGTCCGATGGGCCAGCGCCCGCACCTCGTCGGCCACCACGGCGAACCCGCGCCCGGCATCGCCGGCCCGCGCCGCTTCGATCGCGGCATTGAGCGCCAGCAGGTTGGTCTGCTCGGCAATCGAGCCGATGACGTCGAGCACCTTGGAAATCCCGTGCACCTGCTCCGCCAGTTGCCCCACTTCATCGACGTTCAGGCTCACGCCCGCCGCCAGTTCCTCGATGGACACCACGGTCTGCTGGACCTGGGCCACACCCTCGCGGGCAATACGATCGGATTCCCTGGACGCCTCGGACGTGGCCACGGCATTGCTGGCCACCTCCTCCACCGCCGCAGTCATCTGGTTGACCGCCGTCGCCGCCTGTTCGATTTCCTGGGTCTGCTGCTGCAGGCCGCGGGTCGCATCCTCGGTGACCGCGCTCAGTTCCTCCGAGGCCGAAGCCAGCTGGTTCGACGAGTCGGAGATGCGCCCGATGGTGTCGCGCAGGCTTTGCTGCATCTGTTTCAACGCCACCAACAGGCGCGCCGGTTCGTCGCGGCCCTGGATACTGATCTGCGGAGTAAGGTCGCCGCTCGCCACCACTTCAGCAACCTGCAGCGACTGGGCCAGGGGCTTGACGATGCTGCGGGTCAGCACCAGCGCCAGCACCACCGTGAGCACCAAGGCGCCGATCAACAGGCCGATGACCCACACCCGCGCGCCGAGATACACCGCTTCGGACTGGCTGGTGGCCATATGGGCGTGCTGGTTGTTGAGATCGATCAACTGGTTGAGGGTGGTGGTGAGGTTGTCGGCAAGCTGGTTCATCTCGCCGTTGACCAGGCTTTCGGCGGCCTCGATACGATCACTGGTGGCCAGGCCCACCACCTGGGCCTGCATGCCCAGGTACTGCGTCTGAAGTTCGATGTAGCGGTCGAACAGCACGCGCTCCTCGGGCAGCACGATTAGCGCGTCGTAATCGGCCTGCGCCTTGCTCAGGGCCTGCTTCAGGGCGTCGATGCGGGAGATGTTCTGCTGCTGCGCCGCGGGGTCGCGGTTGACCAGCAAGCGCAGGGTCAGGGCACGTATGCGCAGCATGTCCTGGCTCATGGTGCCGACGCTGATCACGCTTGGCAGCCAATTGCTTTCCACCTGCTCGGACTGCTCGCGCATGCTCGACATCTGCACCAGCGAGAACAGCCCAAGGGTCACCACCAACAGCGCCAGCAGGCCGAAGCCCAGTCCGGCCCGGGGCGCTATGTTCAGGCTTCTCAAACTCATCGCACGGTTCCTTCCGAAGATGCTGCATCCGTCATGCAGCGGACACTTCTTTAGAAGGTATCGGACCGTCGACTTTTTGCGTAAGAAGAAATGGTGATATTAAATTGCCCAATCATCGCGACCACCGCATCGCCGGAATGATCAGCGAACGGTGAAACGTTTCTCTGCCAGCAGGCGATCACCCTGGAACACCATGAAGTGCCACTCGCCTGGAATCGCCTCGTGATGCTCGGTGAATTCGTAGGCCATCACGTCCTGCGGCGCAGCCGGGACCAGCTTCTGCACCACCTCGAATTTGTCGTGGCGCTTGCCGTCCGGGGTGACGATGCCCGGGGTGAGGTACAGCAGGGTCAGCGGGGTATCGTCGGCGGTCTTGCCTTCGAGGCGGTAGCGGATGCCGAATTTGCTGCCCAGCCTGGCCGGAACGACATCGGTGGCCTGGATCGCCTGGCTGTTCATGGTGATGACCCGTTCACCGGGCTGCGGGTTCTTGATGTTGGTCTCGAACACGCCGTATTCCACCGGTCCCTGCACCCGCACCTCGGCCTGGGCCAGGCCGGCGATGCACATCAGCCCGACCAGGGCGCTCAAACGGCTAGTCAACATGTTGCGCTTCCTCTGTTGTGGATCGCGGCAGACTATGACCCGGCCATGACAGGCTGATGACAATCGCGCTCAACGCGGCTTGGGCAGCACCGCGAGGAAGTTGTCCCTGGCCACCTTGTGCGCGATGTCCTCCGGCAAGGCGTCCAGGAACGGGGCGAAGCCCTGGAACTGCTCGCCCAGGCTGGAAAAACGCCCGACCACATCGGAGCCGAGCATGAAGCGCTCGGGAAAGCGCTCGACCAGCGCCAGCCACGCCTTGCGCGGCGTGCCCTTGTCGTCCAGCAGGTACGGCTGCAGCACGCTCCAGGACAGATCGACGTACAGGTTGGGGTAATCCTCCAGCAGCCGGGTCAGGGTCGGCAGGAGGAAGTCCATTTTTTCCTGGTGTCGATGAATCTCCATGCTGCTGCCGGCATGGGCCCAGATGAAGCGGGTATGCGGGTGATTGCGCAGCGGCTCCTCGATTTCCGCCAGGTACAGCGGATTGCGCTCGCGCTTGGAGGTGATATTGGAGTGCAGCAGTACCGGCAGGTCGCGCTCAGCGGCCAGATGATAGATGCGGGTCATGGCCTCGTTGTTGGCCCGGGGCGTATCGCCACTGGTGAGGGCCGTCAGGTCGTCATGGCGGGTGAAGACCTCGCCTATGCCTTGCCAGAGGCCGGGATGCAGCTCCAGCATGCGCTCGATGTGGGCCACGGCATTCTTGTCCACCGGATTGATCCCGGACAGGAACGGATGGAACCGCTTGCGCTGCTCGGGCGGCAGCTTCTCGACGGCCGCTGCGACGTAGCTGTCGGTGGCGCTGTACCAATAGGCATCGGCATCGTCGCCGGCGTAATAGCGCGGGCGCTTGGGCTCGTCCTCATGCCATTTCTTGGCGACCGGGATGCCGCTGATCATCGACTGTTCGATACCGGCCTTGTCCATGGCTTCGAGCAGCGCGGGCATGCCCTCGGTTTCCTGGAAGAAATCCACGTAGTGCAGGTGGGCGTCGCTGTAGCGGTAATCCCGTGCCTGCGCGGCGCCGACCAGCAGCCCGGCGCACAGCAGTACGCCCAGGGTTCTTGCGAGCATTGCTGCCCTCCTTGCTCGTGGTTGGGACAGGGTAGACCGCGCGCTGGCGGCAGCGGTTCGCTATGCTAGGCCGACTTCAACCTGGCTGGAGCCTGCCATGACCTCGCCCCTGGTAATCCGCCCCCGCGCCGAATCGGTCGAGGGCCAGCCCATCCTGCGCCCGCTGCCCTCGGCCAGGTGCCGCAGTGTCGGCCCCTTCGTGTTCTTCGACCATATGCTGCAGACCGACTATGCACCGGGGCATGGCATGGACATCCGCCAGCACCCGCATATCGGACTGTCGACCCTCACCTACCTGTTCGAGGGTGAATTGCTGCACAAGGACAGCCTGGGCTCGTCGCAGCGAGTCAGGCCCGGCGAAGTAAGCTGGATGACCGCGGGCGCAGCCATCGCCCACGTCGAGCGCACACCGCCGGATCTGTTGGAAATAGGCTCGCGACTGCATGGCCTGCAGATCTGGCTGGCGTCGCCGAAAGAAGCGGAACAAGGCGCCGGGCACTACAGCCATCACCCGGCAGGCAGCCTGCCGGTCAGCGAAGCGCTGGGAGTGAAGATACGCATGATCGCGGGCAACGGCTTCTGCCTGGCGTCGCCGGTGCCGGTGCTCTCGCCCACGCTGTACGCCGAAGTATTCATGGAAGCCGCCACGACCCTGTGCGTGCCGGATGAGCACCGGGAACGGGCGGTGTATGTGCTGGCCGGCGAGGTGCGGCTGGATGACGAGCTGCTGGAACCGCAGACGCTGGTGGTACTGAGCGAAGGCGAGGAAGCCAGTCTGTATGCCGAGGGCGAGAGCCATCTGGTGATCATCGGCGGCGCGCCGCTGGATGGGCCGCGGCGGATGAACTGGAACTTCGTGGTGAGCGATCCGGGGTTGATCGATAGGGCCCGGGAGAGATGGGCGGCGGGGGACTGGCCTGTCGTTGCAGGTGAGTCAGGGAGGATCGAGTTGCCTTGAAGTCAGCAATCGCCGGCAACGCCGGCTCCCACACTGTGGGAGCTGGCTTGCCAGCGATGAGGCCCTCAAGCCTTGAACACCTCTTCCAGCAGATTGTGCATCGCCGCGAACGCCCGCTTCGAGGTCCGTGCGTCATACATCATCTTGCCCGGCACATTCGCCCCCGGATCGGTGAACGAGTGCACCGCACCGCCGTAGCTGAGTAACTGCCAGTCCACACCGGCCGCGTCCATCTCGGCCTCGAAGGCTGGCAATTGCTCCTTGGGCACCAGCGGATCGGCCGCGCCATGCAGTACCAGCACCGCGCCCTTGATGTTCTTCGCATCCGCCGGGTCCGGGGTATCCAGGGTGCCGTGGAAGGATATCGCCGCCTGCAACGGCGCACCGTCGCGAGCCAGTTCCAGGGCACAGCAGCCACCGAAGCAGAAACCGAACGCCGCCAGCTTGCCCGGGCTCAGCAGCGCCTTCGATTGCCCGAGCAACTGCGCCACGGCCGCCTGCATGCGCTTGCGCAGCTCGGCGCGGTCGTTCTTCAGCGGCATCATCGCCGCCCCCGCCTGCTCGGCGTTCTGCGGCCGCACCGATTGCCCATAGAGGTCGGCGATCAGCACCACATAACCTTTCTCCGCTACCGCCCGGGCAATCCGCTCGGCACCTTCGCCGATGCCCATCCAGTTCGGTGCCATCACCAGCGCCGGCTGTGGCTGCGCGCCATGGGTGTAGACCAGGCGGCTTTCATAGGCTTCACCGCCGACGTGGTAGACCAGCGATTCGATCGTCACATTGCTCATCGATTTCTCCTTGCAAGAATGAAAAAAGCCCGCCGAAGCGGGCTTTCCTGCATCACATCAGACCGACAGCTCGACCAGCAGCTTGTTCAGCCGGCGAACGTAGGCGGCCGGGTCCTTCAGGCTGTCGCCGGCGGCCAGCGCCGCCTGGTCGAAGAGGATGTGCGAGAAGTCGGCGAAACGGTCTTCGCTCTGCTCGTTGTCCAGCTTCTCGATCAGCGGGTGGCTCGGGTTGAATTCGAAGATCGGCTTGGAATCCGGGACCTTCTGCCCGCTGGCTTCGAGGATCTGGCGCATCTGCAGGCCAAGGTCCTGTTCGCCGATGGCGAGGATCGCCGGGGAGTCGGTCAGGCGGTGCGACACGCGCACTTCGCTGACACTGTCACCCAGCGCGGCCTTTAGGCGCTCGACCAGGCCTTCCTTCTCCTTGGCGATCTCTTCCTGGGCCTTCTTGTCTTCTTCCGAATCCAGCTTGCCCAGATCGAGGTCGCCACGGGCGACATCGACGAAGCTCTTGCCATCGAACTCGTTGAGATAGCTCATCAGCCACTCGTCGATGCGGTCGGTCAGCAGCAGCACTTCGATGCCTTTCTTGCGGAAGACTTCCAGGTGCGGGCTGTTCTTGACCTGCGCGTAGGACTCGCCGGTGAGGTAGTAGATCTTGTCCTGGCCTTCCTTGGCGCGAGCCAGGTAGTCGGCCAGGGATACGCTTTGCTCGCCGCCCTCCTCGTGGGTGGAGGCGAAGCGCAGCAGGCCGGCGATCTTTTCCTTGTTGGCGAAGTCTTCCGCCGGCCCTTCCTTGAGGACCTGGCCGAAGTTCTTCCAGAACGCCTTGTACTGTTCGGGTTCGTTCTTCGCCAGCTTCTCCAGCATGTCCAGCACGCGCTTGGTCAGCGCCGACTTCATCGAGTCGATGATCGGATCCTTCTGCAGGATCTCCCGCGAGACGTTCAGCGACAGGTCGTTGGAATCGACCACGCCCTTGATGAAGCGCAGGTACAGCGGCAGGAACGACTCCGCCTGGTCCATGATGAACACGCGCTGCACGTACAGCTTCAGGCCGCGGGGCGCTTCACGCTGGTACAGGTCGAACGGCGCACGGGCCGGAACGTAGAGCAGCGAGTTGTATTCCAGCTTGCCTTCGACCTTGTTGTGGCTCCAGGCCAGCGGGTTTTCGAAGTCGTGGCCGATGTGCTTGTAGAACTCCTGGTATTCCTCGTCCTTGATCTCGGTACGCGGACGGGTCCACAGGGCGCTGGCGCGGTTGACGGTTTCCCATTCCTGGGCGGGCTTCTCCTCGCCTTCGGCGGCCGGTGCTTCTTTCGGCAGCTCGATCGGCAGGGCGATATGGTCGGAGTACTTCTTGACGATGTTGCGCAGGCGCCAGCCGTCGGCGAACTCTTCCTCGCCCTTTTTCAGGTGCAGGACGATGCGGGTGCCGCGCTCGGCCTTGTCGAGGGTGGCAACTTCGAATTCACCCTCGCCTTTCGACGACCAGTGCACGCCTTCGGAGGCCGGCAGCCCGGCGCGACGGCTGAACACATCGACCTTGTCGGCGACGATGAATGCGGAGTAGAAGCCCACGCCGAACTGACCGATCAGGTGCGAGTCCTTCTTCTGGTCGCCGGTGAGGTTCTTCATGAAGTCGGCAGTGCCGGACTTGGCGATGGTGCCGAGGTGGGCGATGACTTCATCGCGGCTCATGCCGATGCCGTTGTCTTCGAGGGTGACGGTGTTGGCGTCCTTGTCGAAGCTGATACGGATCTTCAGGTCGGCGCCGCCTTCGAGCAGCTCGGGCTTGGCCAGCGCTTCGAAGCGCAGCTTGTCCACGGCATCGGAGGCGTTGGAGATCAGCTCGCGGAGGAAGATTTCCTTGTTCGAATACAGCGAATGGATCATGAGGTGCAGCAGTTGCTTCACCTCGGTCTGGAAGCCCAGGGTTTCTTTTTGAGTCTCCACACTCATGGTCTTCAAAACTCCGATCTGATGGCATTGATAGCGCTGGCGGGCGGCCTTGCGGACACGTATCCCGCCAGTCGCAACGGGATGAACAGCAGATGGGGCCATGGAGGACTATTTCAAGGGCGCGACCAGTTCTTTGATCTTGAAATGCGCCCGGGCCGTGGCAATGGGCTCGGCGGGGTCCGCCTGCCAGGCAGTGATCGCCACGTTGGTCACCCGGCGGCCCTGGCGCCACAGCTGGCAGCGGGCGAAGGTATCGCGCAAATGGCCGGCCCGCAGATAGTCGATGGAGAAGTCGATGATCTTCGGAATGCTCGCACTTTCGCTGAAGACCAGCAGGTACAGCGCCGCCGACAGCTCCATGAAACCGGCGATCACGCCGCCGTGGATTGCCGGAAGCAGCGGGTTGCCGACGTTGTCCGGGTTGGCCGGCAAACGGAACAGCAGGTCGTCTCCGTCACGGCTGCACTGGATGCCGATCAGCCCGGCATAGGGAATCAGCCCGAGCAGGGCCGAGTAATCGCCGCGGGCATGCGCCTCGCGCAGTTGCTGATGGACCTGCGCCGGGATCATTGCGCTTCTCCCTTGAGCGTGCGGGCGAAGTTGAGGCCACCCTTGATGTCCTTGCCCAGGCGCATGTAGGTACCGACCACCTGGGCGATGGGCTGCCCGGGGTCGGCCTGGTAGCAGGCGCCACGAATGAAGATGACCTCGCGGCTGACCCGGTAGCAATGGGCGTGGCCGAACAGGTCCTGATGGGCGACTCCGGGACCCATGTAGTCGACCCGCAGGTCGAGGGTCGGGCAAACCTCGAATTCCGGCAGGGCGCAGAGCGTGGCCATGCCCAGCGCAGTATCCATCAGGGTGGTTATCGCACCGCCATGAACCGCTCCAGTCTGCGGGTTGCCGACGATCGAGGGGGACCAGGGCATGCGCAGGGTGATGC
>NZ_JAOECN010000032.1:0-64565 GCF_029836855.1 Pseudomonas sp. GD04058 | reverse complement strand
CTTTTATCTTCCAGCCATCCCGCTCCAGAACTGTTACCGCTCCCGACTGGTGCAACGATCACTGTTACCAACCGTCACCCCGCTTGATCGACCTCGCGCACCAAAATGGACTCGCTGTGCGTTTTTACGCACCCGATTGGCGCCGCCTCAGGCCGACGGCCGAACCTGAATCACGATGAACGGCTGCACCACCACCGCCCAGATCTCTGGATCGCGGCTCTGCAGGTCGAGGGCCTGCTCGGAGCTGACCGGGCCGACAGTGCCAGCATCACGCCACTGTGCAAAGGTTTCGCTGCGGTTCTCGGCCATCGCCTGTGCGACTTCGATCAGGTCAAGGGAAGGGTCGACCCAAATCAGGTCACCCTTTGCCCAAAAACGCTCCAGGGCTTTCCACTCGATTACCGCCGTCTCGCCGAGCAGTTTGGCATAGAGGGTGCTTGGTTCATCAGTCATGGGTTTCACCAAAAGTATTCAGGTCATTCGAAAGGCCGGTATTTTTGCAGAAAAACCCAGTTTCAAATAAGTAATTGGTCGACAGGTCCAGCAAAGCCAAACGTTTCCGGAACTTCCGGACAGCAAGAAGACGCTTTTTTGTATCTTTATGTCGATCAGGCGACACCCCTTGTTTTTGCCTCGGCGGGCCTGCTTTTCAAGCGATGAAGCGGCGCTCTACACTGTACCGGTACAGTTGCCAGGGCATTCACCGGGGATGAAACCGGAATGCGGGCTGCGATACGGCGTAGCCGTACCGGGTCCGTCGGGTCCTCTGCCATGGCGCAAGGACGATAAAAATTACAACAGAATGAGTGGAGCACTATGAGTAAAGTTTCCAAGCTGTTCGCCGCGATGGTCCTGGCCGGCGTTGCCAGCCATTCCTTCGCCGCCGATACCATCAAGATCGGCATCGCCGGCCCGAAGACCGGTCCGGTGACGCAATACGGTGACATGCAGTTCATCGGTGCCAAGCAAGCCATCAAGGACATCAACGCCGCTGGCGGTGTCGACGGCAAGATGCTCGAAGCCAAGGAATACGACGACGCCTGCGACCCGAAACAGGCCGTGGCAGTCGCCAACAAGGTGGTCAACGACGGCGTCAAGTTCGTCATCGGCCACCTCTGCTCCAGCTCCACCCAGCCAGCGTCCGACATCTACGAAGACGAAGGCGTGATCATGATCACCCCGGCTGCCACCAGCCCGGAAATCACCTCCCGCGGTTACAAGCTGATCTTCCGCACCATCGGCCTGGACAGCGCCCAGGGCCCGGCCGCCGGCAACTACATCGCCGATCACGTCAAGCCGAAGGTCGTCGCGGTACTGCACGACAAGCAGCAGTACGGTGAAGGCATCGCCACCGCGGTCAAATCGACCCTCGAGAAGAAAGGCACCAAGGTTGCCGTCTTCGAAGGCCTGAACGCCGGTGACAAGGACTTCTCCTCGATCATCCAGAAGCTCAAGCAGAACAACGTCGACTTCGTCTACTACGGCGGCTACCACCCGGAGCTCGGCCTGATCCTGCGCCAGGCCAAGGAAAAAGGCCTGAACGCCAAGTTCATGGGTCCGGAAGGCGTCGGCAACGACTCCATCTCGCAGATCGCCCAGGACGCGTCCGAAGGCCTGCTGGTGACCCTGCCGAAGTCCTTCGATGCCGATCCCGAGAACAAGAAGATCGTCGAAGCCATCAAGGCCGACGGCAAGGACCCTAGCGGTCCGTTCGTGTTCCCGGCCTACTCGGCTGTCGAGCTGATCGCCCAGGGCATCAAGAAAGCCGGTAGCGAAGATACCGACAAGGTGGCCGCAGCCATCCACGCCGGCACCTTCAAGACCCCGACCGGTGAACTGTCCTACGACGAAAAAGGCGACCTGAAGGACTTCAAGTTCGTGGTCTACGAATGGCATTTCGGCAAACCGAAAACCGAAGTTTCCCCTCAGTAACACCGTCTGATACTTGACCGAAAAGCCCACTGTGCGAGCAGTGGGCTTTGTTTTACGAGGTTCATGGGCCCGCTTCCCGCGATCCGGGATCGGGTTCACCTGAAAATCTTAAAACCGTCACCAGCGGTTCCCTGGCAACGCATCGGCCGAAGTGGCCCCAGACCACAAGGCCATGCCGGGCAAGCCCCGCCAGCGAAATGCATATTCAGGTTTTTAGGAGCGCTGTAATGCCTGAGATCTATCACTTTTTCCAACAGCTGGTTAATGGCCTGACCATTGGCAGCACCTATGCCTTGATAGCCATTGGCTACACAATGGTTTACGGCATCATTGGAATGATCAACTTCGCCCACGGCGAGGTGTACATGATTGGTTCCTACGTGGCCTTCATCGTCCTTGCCGGACTGGCCATGATGGGCATCCATTCGCTGCCGCTGCTGATGACCGCCGCGTTCATCGCGACGATCGTCGTTACCAGTGCCTACGGCTACAGTATCGAACGGGTCGCCTACCGGCCGTTGCGCAACAGCAACCGCCTGATCCCGCTGATTTCCGCCATCGGCATGTCGATTTTCCTGCAGAACACCGTACTGCTTTCCCAGGACTCCAAGGACAAATCCATTCCCAACCTGATCCCGGGGAGCATTTCCTTCGGTCCGGGCGGTGCGGAAGAAGTCCTGGTGTCCTACATGCAGATCCTGGTCTTCGTGGTCACCCTGATCGCCATGACCGGCCTTACCCTGTTCATCTCCCGCTCGCGTCTGGGCCGGGCCTGCCGGGCCTGCGCCGAAGACATCAAGATGGCCAACCTGCTGGGGATCAACACCAACAACATCATCGCCCTGACCTTCGTCATCGGTGCCGCCCTGGCAGCCGTGGCCGCAGTGCTGCTGAGCATGCAGTACGGCGTGATCAACCCCAACGCCGGCTTCCTGGTGGGCCTGAAGGCCTTCACCGCGGCAGTCCTCGGTGGCATCGGCAGCATTCCGGGCGCCATGCTCGGCGGCCTGGTGCTGGGTGTGGCCGAAGCCTTCGGCGCTGACATCTTCGGCGACCAGTACAAGGACGTCGTGGCGTTCGGCCTGCTGGTTCTCGTCCTGTTGTTCCGTCCGACCGGCATCCTCGGCCGTCCGGAGGTTGAGAAAGTATGAACAGAAACCTCAAATCGGCGTTCTTCAGCGCCCTGCTGGTCTGGGCCGTGGCCTTCCCGGTGCTCGGCCTGAAACTCAGCATCGTCGGCATCAACCTGGAAGTGCACGGCCAGGGTCCGTTCACCCTCGGCGTGATCGCCCTGTGTTCGGTGCTGATGTTCCTGCGCGTGCTGCTGGACAAGCAATGGAGCGCAATGATGCGCTCGCGTCGGGACGGTCCTTTGGTGCCACCCAAGGTCAGCAACTGGCTGACCCTGCCCAAGACCCAGCGCTACATCATCCTCGGCCTGATCGTGGTCGCGCTGGTCTGGCCGTTCTTCGGCTCGCGCGGCGCGGTCGACATCGCCACCCTGATCCTGATCTACGTACTGCTCGGCCTAGGCCTGAACATCGTGGTCGGCCTGGCGGGCCTGCTCGACCTCGGCTACGTCGGCTTCTACGCCGTGGGTGCGTACAGCTACGCGCTGCTCTCGCACTACTTCGGCCTGAGCTTCTGGATCTGCCTGCCGATCGCCGGCCTGATGGCGGCCACCTTCGGCTTCCTGCTGGGCTTCCCGGTGCTGCGCCTGCGCGGTGACTACCTGGCCATCGTGACCCTCGGTTTCGGTGAGATCATTCGGCTGTTCCTGCGCAACCTCACCGATATCACCGGCGGTCCGAACGGCATCAGCAACATCGAGAAGCCGACCTTCTTCGGCCTGACCTTCGAACGCAAGGCTGCCGAGGGCATGCAGACCTTCCATGAGTTCTTCGGGCTGGAATACAACTCGATCAACAAGGTGATCTTCCTTTACCTGGTGGCCCTGCTCCTCGCCCTGCTGGCGCTGTTCGTCATCAACCGCCTGCTGCGCATGCCGATCGGCCGTGCCTGGGAAGCGCTGCGCGAAGACGAGATCGCTTGCCGCGCACTGGGCCTGAACCCGACCGTGATCAAGCTCTCGGCGTTCACCCTGGGTGCCTGCTTCGCCGGGTTCGCCGGCAGCTTCTTCGCCGCGCGCCAGGGCCTGGTGACACCGGAATCCTTCACCTTCATCGAATCGGCGATCATCCTCGCCATCGTCGTGCTCGGCGGTATGGGCTCCCAGTTGGGCGTGATCCTCGCGGCCATCGTGATGATCCTGCTGCCGGAGCTTATGCGTGACTTCAGCGAATACCGCATGCTGATGTTCGGCGCTCTGATGGTATTGATGATGATCTGGCGTCCGCAGGGCCTGCTGCCTATGCAACGTCCACATATGGAGCTGCGTCGATGAGCCGCGAAATTCTGAAAGTCAGCGGCCTGAGCATGCGCTTCGGCGGCTTGTTGGCGGTCAACGGCGTCGGCCTGACCGTCAAGGAAAAACAGGTGGTCGCCCTGATCGGCCCGAACGGCGCCGGCAAGACCACGGTGTTCAACTGCCTGACCGGTTTCTACAAGCCCAGCGGCGGCACCATCCTCCTCGATGGCCAGCCGATCCAGGGCCTGGCCGGTCACCAGATCGCCCGCAAGGGCGTGGTGCGGACCTTCCAGAACGTACGCCTGTTCAAGGAAATGACCGCGCTGGAAAACCTGCTGATCGCCCAGCACCGCCACCTCAACACCAACTTCTTCGCCGGTCTGTTCAAGACCCCGGCTTTCCGCCGCAGCGAGAAGGAAGCGATGGAACGCGCGCAGTACTGGCTGGACAAGGTCAACCTGACCGAGTTCGCCAACCGTACCGCCGGGACCCTGGCCTACGGCCAGCAGCGCCGCCTGGAAATCGCCCGCTGCATGATGACCCAGCCGCGGATCATCATGCTCGACGAGCCGGCAGCCGGCCTCAACCCCAAGGAAACCGAGGACCTCAAGGCGCTGATCGCGTACCTGCGCGAATCGCACAATGTCACCGTGCTGCTGATCGAGCATGACATGAAGCTGGTCATGAGCATTTCCGACCATATCGTCGTAATCAACCAGGGCACGCCCCTGGCCGATGGCACGCCGGAACAGATCCGCGACAACCCTGACGTGATCAAAGCCTACCTGGGGGAAGCGTAAATGCTGCAGTTCGAAAACGTTTCCACCTTCTACGGCAAGATCCAGGCGCTGCACTCGGTCAACGTGGAAATCAACCAGGGCGAGATCGTCACCCTGATCGGCGCCAACGGTGCCGGCAAGTCCACCCTGCTGATGACTCTGTGCGGTTCGCCGCAAGCCCATAGCGGCAGCATCCGCTACCTGGGCGAAGAACTGGTCGGCCAGCCGTCCTCGCACATCATGCGCAAGAGCATCGCCGTGGTCCCGGAAGGCCGCCGCGTGTTCTCGCGCCTGACCGTCGAGGAAAACCTGGCCATGGGCGGCTTCTTCACCGACAAGGGCGACTACCAGGAGCAACTGGACAAGGTCCTGCACCTGTTCCCGCGCCTGAAGGAACGCTACAGCCAGCGTGGCGGCACCATGTCCGGCGGCGAGCAGCAGATGCTTGCCATCGGCCGGGCGCTGATGAGCAAGCCCAAGCTGCTGCTGCTCGACGAGCCATCGCTGGGCCTGGCGCCGATCATCATCCAGCAGATCTTCGACATCATCGAACAGTTGCGCCGTGATGGCGTGACCGTGTTCCTGGTGGAGCAGAACGCCAACCAGGCGCTGAAGATCGCCGACCGCGCCTATGTACTGGAGAACGGGCATGTGGTGATGCAAGGGACCGGGGAAGCGCTGTTGACCGATCCTAAAGTGCGTGACGCTTACCTCGGGGGTTGATCTCCCGGGCCCTATCGCTGGCAAGCCAGCTCCCACAGGGTGGGGACTGGCTTGCCAGCGATGAGCCTTACAGCCACAGCAGATTTCCCTGACACAACTTCACTTGTAATCCCCCCTCACCCTGCATACCGTTGGAAACTTTTCAGGCCGAGATCCCGGAGTTTTCCTCGATGCGTATCGCCCCCTCGCTGTTCGTCGCCGCGCTGCTGCCGCTGTTCGCCGGTTGCCAGTTGCTCGCCGACCAGCCGGAAACCAGCGTCTCCACCGCCGGCATGACCCGCCTGCAAGGCGAGCTCAGCGCCGCCAATGGCCAGTTGCTGTTCAAACCCTGCACCGAAAGCCGCCGCTTCGTCGTCCAGGACGCCGGCAATACCGGCCTGTTACAGGAAGCCGCGACCCTCGCCGCCACTCCGGGCGTACTTTTCGCCGACCTGCGCGGCACCCTTTCCTCCAGTAAAAGCGAAGGCACCGACGGCCAGCTCAACGTGCACCAGTTGTACCGGCTCGATCACTCGGCCAGCGCCTGCAGCGACCCCAATTTCAAGCGCCTGACCCTGCGCGCCGCCGGCCACGAGCCATTCTGGAACCTCAATGTCAGCGGCCAGGGCATGGTCCTCAACCGTCCGGACCAGCCACCACTGGCCCTGCCCTACCTGGAAGAGCAGATGCCCGGCGGCGGCATCAGCGTCAGCAGCGAAGCCAACGGGCAGAAGGTCGAGCTGTGGCTCGCTCCGCAACGCTGCGTCGACAGCGCCACCGGCGGCATCAGCCACCTGACCGCGCAACTGCGCCTGGACGGCCAGACCCTCCAGGGCTGCGGTTACTTCGGCGGGTCGCGCAACGACTGACCGCCGGCGCGCATTCAGACTGCCTGCCAGGCCGGCGAAAGCTTTATACTCTCGCGTTTGTGTAAAGCCGCCGGCCCTTCCATGGCCGGGATACTGGACCCTGTCATGCTACGAATCACCGAACTGAAGCTGCCGCTGGATCATCCCGACGAAGCCCTGCGCGAGGCCATCGTGCAACGCCTGGGCATCGACGACGCCGAGCTGCTCGACTTCACCATCTTCAAGCGCAGCTACGACGCGCGGAAGAAGAACACCGAACTGCTGTTCATCTACGCCATCGACCTGAGCCTGCGTGACGAAGCCGCGGTTCTCGCACGGTTCGCCGACGACCACAACGTCGGCATCGCCCCTGACGTGAGCTACAAGCCGGTGGGCGTGGCGCCCGAGGGCGGCCTGGCCGAACGGCCCATCGTGGTCGGTTTCGGCCCTTGCGGCATCTTCGCCGGCCTGATCCTGGCCCAGGCCGGCCTGCGTCCGATCGTGCTGGAGCGCGGCAAGGAAGTCCGTCAGCGGACCAAGGACACCTGGGGCCTGTGGCGCAAGAGCGTGCTCAACCCCGAGTCCAACGTGCAGTTCGGCGAAGGCGGCGCCGGGACCTTCTCCGACGGCAAGCTGTACAGCCAGATCAAGGACCCGAAGCACTATGGCCGCAAGGTCCTGCACGAATTCGTCAAGGCCGGCGCACCCGAGGAAATCCTCTACGTCAGCAAGCCGCATATCGGTACCTTCCGCCTGACCGGCATGGTCGAGAACATCCGCGAGGAGATCATCGCACTCGGTGGCGAAGTGCGCTTCGAGCACAAGGTCACCGACCTGCTGATGGAAGACGGCCAGCTCCATGGCGTGGTCCTGCATACCGGCGAACAGCTGCATTCGCGCCATGTCGTCCTGGCCCTTGGCCACAGCGCCCGTGACACCTTCCGCATGCTGCACGGTCGTGGCGTGTTCATGGAAGCCAAGCCGTTCTCCATCGGTTTCCGCATCGAGCACCCGCAATCGCTGATCGACAAGGCGCGCCTGGGCAAGTACGCCGGCCACCCGAAACTCGGCGCCGCCGACTACAAGCTGGTGCACCACGCGAAAAACGGCCGTTCGGTCTACAGCTTCTGCATGTGCCCGGGCGGCACCGTGGTCGCCGCCACCAGCGAGCCGGGCCGCGTCGTGACCAACGGTATGAGCCAGTACTCGCGCAACGAGCGCAACGCCAACTCGGGCATCGTCGTCGGCATCACTCCGGAGCAGGATTACCCGGGTGGCCCGCTGGCCGGGATCGAGCTGCAGGAGCGCCTGGAAGAACGCGCCTATGAGCTGGGTGGCAGCAATTATCACGCTCCGGCGCAACTGGTCGGTGATTTCGTGGCCGGTCGTCCGTCTACCGCCCTGGGCAGCGTGGAACCCTCGTACAAGCCGGGCATCAACCTCGGCGACCTTGCGCCGAGCCTGCCGGACTTCGCCATCGAAGCCCTGCGCGAGGCGATCCCGGCCTTCGACCGGCAGATCAAGGGCTACAACCTGGCGGATGCGATCCTGACCGGCATCGAGACCCGGACCTCGTCGCCGCTGCGAATCACCCGGGACGAGACCCTGCAGAGCCTGAACCTGAAGGGGTTGTTCCCGGCGGGTGAAGGGGCCGGGTATGCCGGGGGCATTCTATCGGCGGGCGTGGATGGCATCCGGATTGCCGAAGCCGTGGCCCGCAGCATGCTCGGGCTGACCGAGTAAGGCTTCAGGGCCTCATCGCTGGCAAGCCAGCTCCCACAGGGACCGCATGCACCGCGGACTCTGTGGGAGCTGGCTTGAACAGCGATGAGGCCCTCAGCAACACCATGGATTTTCAGATCCCTTCGCGCAGTACCGACTCCGGTAACCCCTCTCCACGCTCCACACACCCCGCCACCGCCGCAATCAACGGTTCCAACACGTACCCCTGCTGCCCCAGCCATTGCTCATCGTAATAGGTCGTCGCGTAGCGCTCCCCACTATCGCACAGGATCGCCACGATCGACCCCGACTCCCCCGCCGATTGCATATGCAGCGCCGCCTGCAAGGCCCCGATCAGGTTGGTCCCGCTCGAGCCGCCGACCCGCCGTCCCAGGCGCTGCGCCAGGTAGTGCATGGCCGCCAGCGACAGTGCATCCGGCACCTTGACCATCGCATCGATCACCGCCGGCAGGAACGAGGCCTCGACCCCCGGCCGACCAATGCCCTCGATGCGCGAACCGCAGTCCAGGCGCAGCGAACGATCGCCACTGCGATAGCAATCGAAGAACACCGAACGCTCGGCATCTGCGCATAGCACCCGCGTCGCGTGGCGGCGGTAGCGCACGTAGCGGCCCAGGGTCGCCGTGGTCCCGCCGGTGCCGGGGCTGGAAATCAGCCAGGCCGGTTCGGCATGCCGCTCGAAGTGCATCTGGCTGAAGATCGACTCGGCGATGTTGTTGTTGGCACGCCAGTCGGTGGCACGCTCGGCGTAGGTGAACTGATCCATGAAGTGGCCGCCGCTTTCCCAGGCCAGACGCTCGGACTCGGCGTAGATCTGCGTCGGGTCCTGTACCAGGTGCGGCTGGCCACCATAGAACTCGATCTGCGCGATCTTTTCCCGCGATGTGGTGGCTGGCATGACCGCGATAAAAGGCAAGCCCAGCAGCCGGGCGAAATACGCTTCGGAAATGGCCGTCGAACCGCTGGACGCCTCGATCACCGGCGCTCCGGGGCGCAACCAGCCATTGCACAAGGCATAGAGAAACAACGAACGGGCCAACCGGTGCTTAAGGCTGCCGGTGGGGTGGCTGGACTCGTCCTTGAAGTACAGGTCGATATCCGGAAAGCCCGGCATGGACAGGGGAATCAGATGAGTATCGGCACTACGCTGGAAGTCGGCCTCGATGATGCGAATGGCTTCACGGACCCAGGTGCGGTGATGATTCATGGGGCGGTTCTCATGCGTCAGGGGCAAATGGCTGTAGAAACGACTACCGTCCATTAGGCAACTTCCTACATCCTTGCCAGAAAAGCCCGATAGCCATGAAAACACTGAAACAGCTTATAACAAAAAAGAATATAGTTTTTATTTTAATGAATATCACAACGGGTTAGGGTGTTCGACCTTTTTGTCATTCGATGGAGGAGCGACCTTGCCTCTACGTAGCACATTCACCCGGTTCTTCCAGCTCGAAGCCGCCAGCGGCCTGCTGCTGATCGCCGCTGCGGTGCTGGCCCTTATCGTCAACAACTCGCCGCTGTCCTGGCTCTACAACGGCCTGCTGGAGGTACCGGTGGCCGTGCAGGTGGGTGCCCTGAGCATCGCCAAGCCGCTGCTGCTGTGGATCAACGACGGCCTGATGGCGCTGTTCTTCCTGCTCATCGGCCTGGAAGTCAAGCGCGAGCTGGTCGAGGGGCATCTGTCCAAGCCGTCCCAGGTGGTCCTGCCCGGCGCGGCAGCCCTTGGCGGCATGCTGGTGCCAGCCCTGATCTACTGGTTCATGAACCGCGACAACCCCGCCGCGATCGCAGGCTGGGCCATACCCACCGCCACCGACATCGCCTTCGCCCTCGGCGTGCTGGCGCTGCTCGGCAAGCGCGTGCCGGTGTCGCTGAAGCTGTTCCTGATGACCCTGGCGATCATCGACGACCTCGGCGCGATCATCATCATCGCCCTGTTCTATTCCGGTGCCCTGTCGACCCTCTCGCTGATGCTGGCAGCCGCCTGCATCGCCGCACTGATCGCGATGAACCGCCTCGGCGTGGTCAAGTTAGGTCCGTACCTGGTGATCGGCCTTGTCCTCTGGGTCTGCGTACTCAAGAGTGGCGTGCATGCAACCCTGGCGGGCGTCACCCTGGCGTTGTGCATCCCGTTGCGCACGCGCAATGCCGAAACCTCGCCCCTGCTCACCCTGGAACACGCCCTGCACCCGTGGGTGGCCTTCGGCATCCTGCCCTTGTTCGCCTTCGCCAACGCCGGCGTGTCCCTCGCCGGGGTGACTCTTGAAAGCTTTACCCACGCCGTGCCCATGGGCATTGCCGTGGGCCTGCTGGCGGGCAAGACCATCGGGGTGTTCGGCCTGACCTGGATCGCCATCAAGCTGGGCCTGGCCGCCCTGCCGGCCGGGGCCAACTGGGGGCAGGTCCTCGGCGTGGCGATTCTCTGCGGCATCGGCTTCACCATGAGCCTGTTCGTCGGCTCCCTGGCCTTCGTCCCCGGCGCCAGCGAGTACGTGGGCATGGACCGCATGGGTATCCTCACCGGTTCGGTCCTTGCGGCCATCATCGGCTACACCATCACCGCCCTCTCCAGTCCGAAACAGCCAACCAGCTGACGATCGAGAGTCGTAAAAAAACCCCGAGCGGCTCAAGCCGACCGGGGTTTTCTTTTGCCGCAAGCCTTAGTGACTGACGCGGCTGGTGCCGTTTACGGTCATGATGCGCACGCGCTCGCCGACCCGGAAAATCTCGTTTTCCTGAACCTGCTGCACATAGGCACGCATGCTGCCGTCGTCTTCGCGCACGGTGATTTCCACGCCCTGGGTACGGGTCAGACCTTCTTCGGCGGCAGAGCCGGCCAGACCACCGGCAACCGCACCGATCACAGCGGCGACGATACTGCCGCGGCCGCCACCGATGGCGCTACCGGCAACCCCGCCGACCACCGCACCTGCACCACCGCCGATTGGCGTCTTGGTGCCTTCGATCTTGACCGGGCGCAGGGATTCGATGGTGCCCATGCGCACGGTCTGCACGCGGCGCGCCTCGTCACGGGAATAGGAATCACCGGACAGGTTCGAGGCACAACCGCCCAGCAACAGCGACATCGTGGTGAACGATGCGACCAGCAGTACAGATTTACGCATAGGAATCACTCCTTAAGACAGGTGCCCATTAGACTGCGCGCGTTGACGACTGTCACGACGTGCGATGGATAAAATTGCTTTCATTCAGCTCCGGTACAGGGGCATTCGGTCGGAACCGTCAGACAACCTGCAGGAAGAATAGACATGGATTACTTCATCATCGCCATCACCACCCTGGCCGGCCTGTATTTCCACGGCTGGCTCTATGTGCGGATCAGACGATGGACCGATCGTGACCTGGCGCTGTCCTTTGCCGGCAAGGACGAAGGCAAGCGTACATACATGCTGCAAAGGTTGGATGCGGCAAGAGCGCAAAAGGTCAAGCGAAAGGAGCTGGCGGCCTGGCTGGAACGCGAGGCCGCCACCTACGCCGGTTAAGGAGCCAGGCGCTCACGCAGCCAGTTGCCCTGCTCCAGACGGTAATTCAGGCGGTCATGCAGACGGCTGGCGCGCCCCTGCCAGAACTCGATGCGCTCCGGAAGCAGCCGGTAACCACCCCAATGCTCCGGGCAGTGCGGCTGGGTATCGCTGAAGCGCTGCTCGGTAGCCTTGAGCAGGGCCTCAAGCTCGCCACGGTCGGCGATCACCCGGCTCTGCGGCGAGGCCCAGGCGCCCAAGCGACTGCCCAGCGGGCGTACCTGGAAATACGCGTCGGACTCCTGCGCCGACACCTTCACCACCCGTCCTTCGATACGCACCTGCCGCTCCAACGCCGGCCAGAAAAAGGTCATGGCGGCGAACGGGTTGGCCAGCAGATGCTGGCCCTTGGCACTCTCGTAGTTGGTGAAGAAGGTGAAACCGTGCTCGTCCAGGCCCTTGAGCAGCAGAACACGGCAATGCGGTCGGCCATCGGCATCGACGGTGGCCAGGGTCATGGCGTTGGCTTCCACCGGCGCCTGCTCGGTTTTCACCGCGTCGGCGAACCACTGGTGGAACAGGGCGAACGGCTCGGCCGGGGCTTGCGCCTCGGCCAGGCCGTCACGGGTGTAGTCACGGCGCATATCAGCCAGTGTCTGGGTCATCTACAGCGTTCCTTGAGGATCAGTTGGTCTTCGCAGGGCTGTTGTTGACTGCCACCTTCTTGGCGGCAGGCTCGGCTTTTTTCGCAGCCGCTTTGGCTGGAGCCGCTTTTTTAGAGGCCGCGGCGGTTTTCGCCGGGGCGGTTTTCTTCGCCGTGGTGGCCTTGGCCGCGGCTTTCGCGGCAGCCTTGGCCGCCGGTTTTGCAGCAGGCTTGGCGGCAGCGGCGGCCGGCTTGACGTCCTGCACCGCGACCAGCTCGGCCGGGCTTGGGGTCGGTTGCTTATATTTGGCCACCAGGGCGACCAGCGTCTCTTGCGGGGTCAGGATCATTTCCACGCGGCGGTTCAGGGAGCGGCCCTGGAGGCTGTCGTTGGCCGCACGCGGAGCGACCGAGCCCATCCCGCGCAGGGTCAGGCGGTCACGCTGCAGGCCACTGAGACGGAAGATCGCCGACACCGATGCGGCGCGCTCCAAGCTGAGTTTCTGGTTAGTGGCGGCAGCGCCACTGCTGTCGGCATGGCCGAGGATCAGCACAGCGGTTTTCGGATCGGTTTCGATTACCTTGGCCACCTTAGTGATCGGGCCGAGGCTGATCGGCAGGAGCATGGCCGGACGGTCCGGGTTGTAGCCGCTGTCCACTGGCAAGGTCACCACCAGCACGTCTTCGCGGCGCTCCAGCTCCAGCTTGCTGTCCTTGATCGCCTCGCGCACCTTCGGCTCGTAATTATCCAGCCAGGCCTGGGTGGCCTTGACGTCGACCTTGGGCACCGCAGCGACCTTGTCCGCAGGTTTGTCATCGCTGCCGCCGAACGGCCACCACCAGTTGCCGCCCTCGGACTTGGCTTCGGCCTTGGCCTCGGACCTGGCGACCTTCTCCTGCACCGCTTCCTTCACTTCCTGGTCAGCCACCTTGTCCGAGCCGAACGGCCACCAGCCGTGGCCACTGTCCGCAGCGCCTTTCTGGGGGTTCTGGGCGCAGCCAGTGATGGCCAGGCACAGGGCGAGAGCTAAGGTTTTATGTGAAGACATCAGCGATACACCATGAAAATGAAGGAAAAATAGAAAAGAGCTGGTCACAGAATAGCCAACCGTGCCCGCGAGTACAGTGGCACCCGATCAAAGGCAGTCGGCGAGAACCCGCACCAGTTTCTGCGCGCGAGGGTCCATGAGGATGTAGGGGCCCAGGGTATTGGTGACGAACCCGAAGGCAACGTCATGTTCCGGATCGGCGAAACCTACCGAACCGCCCGCCCCGGGGTGCCCGAAGGCGCGAGCGCCAAGGCCGAAGGTGGCGTTGGCCACGGTGGGCTGGTCGAGCATGCAACCGAGGCCGAAACGGGTCTGGGTCAGGAGCGTCCTGTCGTCGCCAAGGCTGTGTTCGCGGGTCAATTCGTCGAGCAGTTCCGACTCCAGCAGGCTGCCGTCCAGAAGACCGGCGTAGAAACCGGCCAGGCTGCGGGCATTGCCGTGACCATTGGCCGCCGGCTGCTGCATGCGCCGCCACTCGGGCTTGTTGGTGCTGGTGAGGATCGCCGGGGGATTGGTGAAGGCCCGGGTCGACAGGGCCTGGGGTTCGCTCATGGTGACCTTGAGCAGGCGCTGCGCCGCTGCATCGCCCAGGTTGCCCTTGCCCCGGGCAATATGGGCGACGCGGTGGAATTCGGCATCGTCCAGGCCGATGTGGAAATCCAGCCCCAGGGGCCTGGCAGTGCGGGCGACGATGGATTCGCCGGGGCCGCGGCCATCGGCACGGCGGATCAGTTCACCGACCAGCCAGCCATAGGTGATCGCCGCATAGCCGTGCGCGGTCCCCGGCTCCCACCAGGGGGCTTCGGCGGCCAGGGTGTCGACCATGGTCTGCCAATCATAGAGGGCTTCGGCGGGAAGCAGTTCGCGGATCGCCGGGAGGCCGGCGCGGTGGCTGAGCAGTTGGCGCAGGGTCACCGATTCCTTGCCGGCCTGGGCGAACTCGGGCCAGTAGCGGGCCACCGGGGCGTCCAGTTGCAGCTTGCCCTCGCCCACCAGTTGCAGGGCGGTCACGGCGGCAAAGGTCTTGGTGCAGGAAAACAGGTTGGCGATAGTGTCGCTGTGCCAGGCCTCATGGCCGTCCTTGTCGGCCGTGCCGGCCCAGAGGTCGACTACCGTCTCGCCACCGACCTGGATGCACAGGGCCGCACCGCGCTCCTGGGGATCATCGAAAAGTGCCGCAAAGGCCTCGCGTACCGCCTCGAACCTGAGTTCGAAATGACCCTGGATCTGCACCCGTTGACTCCCCTGGAAGCTGACTGAAAAGTGGCGTGCATTGTTTCAGCCCGCGAAGGATTTTGGAACAGACATGGGTCGGACAATGACCACTATTCATGTGGGCAACGCGCAACCTGTGGGAGCTGGCTTGCCAGCGATAGGGCCAGGCCTCACAACATCTTTGTCATTGCCGGCCTCATCGCTGGCAAGCCAGCTCCCACAGGGGGTTTGCGTGCTACTTGTTGGCGGGCTCGGCCTCGGGCTTGTGCGCCACACCCACGATCTGCTTCCCGACCTGCAGATTGGCCTTGCGCACCTGTTCGATAAAGCCCTGGTACGGCACATCGGTAATCCCCACCAAGCCGAAATGACCGTTTTCGCCATCGAGCAGGCGCCCGCTGGCCGGCTGGTCGAAGAACTGGAACCAGTGCACACCGACGATCGCCGGCTCCTCCAGCGCCGCCTTGAGGAACGCGGCGTAAGCCGGCCCGCGGTCCTCTTCCCGTGCCACCTCCATCGGCCCCGGCCAGAACGGCCCGCGATCGCGAGAGCCGAAGTGGAACTCGGAGACCAGCACCGGCTTGTCCAGCTCGCGCAAGCGGGCGAAGTCGTAGCCATCCTGGGGTTTGGGCGTATAGAAGTTGAAACTCAGGACATCGCAGTACTGGGCGCAAGCCGCCACCGCTTCCGGTGTGGTCACGGCGAAACGACCGCCCAGCAGCAGATGGTTGGGCGCATGCCATTTCAGGGCATCGGAGATGGTCTTGAAGTAGGCATCGGCGAAGGAGCGCTGGAAGTGCTTGAAGTCTTCTTCGATCTGCGGGTGCTCGGCGCTTGGCAGCGGCGCCTCGAAGCCCGGATCTTCCATCAGTTCCCAGGCGGTCAGCTGGATACCCCAGGCCTTGGACAGGCCTTCCTGGTTACGGTACTTGTCGCGCAACTGCTTGAGGAAAGCGCGCTTGGCCGGTACGTCGGTGGTCAGGCGCAGGGTGCCGTAGGCCAGGCCATAGCGGGATTTCGGGTCATCTCCCGGGGCTGCCCAGGCCAGTTCGTTGTCGGCGAAGTAGCCGATCAGGAACGGGTCGTCACGATGATCACGGGCGGCGATGGCCACGGCACGCTCGGTGGCCATGGCGAAACGCGGGTCGAACGGGTCGGGCATGGCGCCCCACCAGTCCATGCCGGTGCTGATGCTGGCGTAATCGCCGACGATCGCCAGCGGCAGGGTGTAGGGCACCCGCTCGGCCTGTTCCAGGCTCGACTCGCTCCAGTTGCCAAGGGTGTTGAAGCCCCAGGCCTGCAGGCGATCGAGGGTGTGGGCTTGCCAGCGGGCGGTGTCGAGGACAGGCGGCGGGCAGGGTTTGGCATCTGCCGTCGGCGTCGGACACGGCTTGCCGTAGGCCCTTTCCAGGTTGGCGGCATAGAAATCGAACCAACGGCCCTGGTTGAAGTTGCGGCCTTTCGACGAGGCATTGCCGTCGTTGTTGTTACCTTCGCCGTAGAAGGCAGCCAGCGGCGAGTCGGCATTCGGCAAGTCGCTGAACATGCTTTCGCGACCGGCGACATAGGTGCGCCCGGGCTCGTCATTCACCGCATTGACGCCCAGGGAGTAGAACGGATGCCCTTCCGGGGTCACCAGGTACCAGCGACCATCGCGCTTGACGGTGCGGAAGAAGCCCTTGGCATCGAAGGTCTGGCCGCCGGTCCAGCCGCCGAAGCGGTCCAGCGGTTGCTTCTCGCGCTCGGCGAGCCAGGTCTTGAGTTGTTGCTGTTCTTTACCGGCTGCGGCCTTGAGCTGTTCGTCGCTGGCGACCTTTTCCGGCCAGCGGCCCCGGCTGTATTGGCCGTAGCCGTCGATCAGCTGGCTATAGGCGGCCTGTTGCAGGCGCTCGTCATCCTGCACGTTGATCCGCTCGATGAGCACGCTCTGGGCGACGTTGGGCTGGTTCATCGACAGGCTGATGGCGCTGACCTGGCTCAGGTCCAGCTCGCCGCTGCTGCTGGCAACGATCAGGCGCTGGCCCTCGTACGTCCACGGCATCGGCGGACCGGCGCGCATGCCCTGGCTCAAGGACGAAGCGGCCTGCAGCGGGATCACCACGGTCTGCGCCGGGCCGGCGGGCAGGTCGATGCGGCTGGTGAGGGTCTTGCCATCGGCGCTCTGCACAGTGACGTTCAGGGTCAGGGCCCAGTCCATGCCGCTTTGCAGGCGCAGGGTCAGGGTTTTCTGCGCGGACCAGTCCCACACGCCGGACTGCGGGCTCATGCGCAGGCTGGGCCGCGGCACCGGGTTGAACACCACCCGCCGCAGCACCTCACCCTCGGCCGTCTGTTCCGCGTTGTACTGCGGCAGGCTGGCATCCTCGGTCGCCACGTTGACCACCGAGGTCGGGCGCACGAAGTTGAACAGCGTCTGTTGCGCAGCCAGCAAGGGTTGGCTGAGCACTAGCAGGAAGGCGGCAGGAAGGGTACGGCGCAACATGGGGCTGGAGTTCTCCTTGAGGGGCCTTTTCAGGGGCCTTGGTTCCGGTGATAGACAGCGGCAAGTGCAAAAGATTTTAGGCCTCATCGCTGGCAAGCCAGCTCCCACACCCCTGTGGGAGCTGGCTTGCCAGCGATGAGGCCCTCAAGAACTACGAAATTTCCCGACGGAACGGCGGCAGCGCATTGAGGATAGCCTTCCCATAGCGCTGGGTGACCACCCGACGGTCAAGCAAGGTGATGGTCCCGCGATCCAGCTCGGTACGCAGCAAACGCCCGCAGGCCTGGATCAGCTTCAAGGAGGCATCCGGCACGGAGATCTCCATGAACGGATTGCCTCCCCGCGCTTCGATCCACTCGGCCAGCGCCGCTTCCACGGGATCGTCAGGCACGGCGAAAGGAATCTTGGCGATCACCACGTGCTCGCAGTACGCCCCCGGCAAGTCCACGCCCTCGGCGAAACTGGCCAGGCCGAAGAGTACGCTGGACTCGCCGTCATCGACCCGTGCCTTGTGCTTGTTCAGGGTTTCCTGCTTGGACAGGTTGCCCTGGATGAACACCTGCCGGCGCCAGTCGCGGTCCAGGCCGTCGAACACGTCCTGCATCTGCTTGCGCGAGGAGAACAGCACCAGCGACCCCCGCGAGCCTTCCACCAGTTCCGGCAGGTCACGGATGATCGCGGCGGTGTGGGCAGCGGCGTCCCGCGGGTCGGCGCGCAGGTCCGGGACCCGCAGCACGCCAGCGTCGGTGTGGTGGAACGGGCTCGGCACCACCGCCGTGACCGCGGCCTTCGGCAGGCCCGAGCGCATGCGGAAACGATCGAACGTGCCCAGTGCGGTGAGGGTCGCGGAGGTGACCAGGGCACCATGGGCGACATTCCACAGGTTGCGCCGCAGCATCTCGGCCGCAAGGATCGGGCTGGCATTGACCTCGATATCGAACAGCGCGCCGCTTTCGGCCAGGGTCAGCCAGCGCGCCATGGGCGGGCTGTCTTCCGGGTCCTCGGCGGTGAAGGCGGTCCACAGCTCCCAGTTGCTGCCCGCGCGGGTCAGCAGGTTGCCGAACAGCGGGTACCACTCTTCGGCCTGATGGCTGGGAATACCGATATTGACCTCGCCATCCATGCCTTCCTTGAGCAGGTCGGCCAGGCGGGTGAACAGGTCGTTGAGGCGGGCGAAGCCCTTCTTCAACTCGATGCCGATCTCGCGGATATGCTCCGGGACCACCCCGCCGATGAAGCGGTAACGCGGGCGTTCACGGCCTTCGGCATCCTCGCCGGGGCGGAAATCGGCGACCTGCTCGCAAGCGGCGAACATGAATTGCTGGTGGTTCTTGATCTCCCGCGCCAGCTCGGGAACCTGCTCGATGTACTTGCCCAGGTCACCCGGCAACGGGTTCTGCGCCAGCAGCTTGGTCAGGTTCTTCGCGGTCTGCTCCAGCCAGTCCGCCGTGGAGCGCAGGCGGCTGTAGTGGGCGAAGTGGCCGATGGCCTTGTCCGGCAGGTGATGACCTTCGTCGAACACATAGATGGTGTCGCGCGGATCCGGCAGCACTGCACCGCCGCCCAGGGCCAGGTCGGCCAGGACCATATCGTGGTTGGTGACGATCACGTCGACCTTGCCCATGCCTTCGCGAGCCTTGTAGAAGGTGCACTGGCCGAAGTTCGGGCAGTGGCGTCCGGTGCACTGGCTATGGTCGGTGGTCACCCGTGCCCAGTCCTGGTCTTCCAGGGCGGTGGGCCAACTGTCGCGGTCACCGTCCCAACGGTTGCCGGCCAGCTTCTCGATCATGCTGTTGAAGAGTTTCTGGCTGGCTTCGTCCACCTCGATCCTGAAGCCTTCTTCCTCGAAAAGCTGGGCCGTGGCGCTTTGCGCATGGCCTTCCTGGAGCAGCAGGTCGAGTTTCGACAGGCACAGGTAGCGGCCTCGGCCCTTGGCCAGGGCGAAGCTGAAGTTCAGGCCGCTGTTGCGCATGAGGTCGGGCAAATCCTTGAAGACGATCTGTTCCTGCAGGGCGACGGTAGCGGTGGCGATCACCAGGCGCTTGCCGGCAGCCTTGGCCGCGGGAATCGAGGCGAGGCTGTAGGCCACGGTCTTGCCGGTACCGGTACCGGCTTCCACCGCCACCACCGCCGGTTCGCCGCTGCGCCGGCCTTCGTCATCGCAATCGATGTCGCCGAGGACCTTGGCCACTTCGGCGATCATCAGGCGCTGGCCATAGCGAGGCTTGAGGCCCTTGGCCTCGAGGAAACGCGAATAGGCGCCCTGAATCTGGGACTTGAGTTCGTTGCTGATCATGGTCTCGGGCGCCCGCGAAGGGCTGGATATATTTTCAGTGTTTCGAATGAGCGGGCTATCATACCCGCCAATTTCCCTTTGCGCTGAATGGAGTGCCCGATGACCGCCTTTGCCCTTCCTTATAGCCTGCATGTGCTGGCCGCCCTGGTGTGGGTCGGCGGCATGTTCTTCGCCTGGATGGTCTTGCGTCCGGCGGCCGCCACGGTGCTGGAGGGCCCGGCCCGCTTGCAATTGTGGCTGGAAGTGTTTTCCCGGTTCTTCAGCTGGGTATGGATCGCGATCCTGGTTCTAGCAGTCAGTGGTGTCGGGATGTTGCATATGCACTTCGGCACCCTCGACACCGCGCCGCGGCATGTGCAGGTGATGATTGGCGGCGGCATCGCGATGTTCGCGCTGTTCATGCGCATCCAGAGCCTGCTGCTACCGGAAATGCGCAAGGCAGTGGAGGCCGGGGACTGGGCAGCGGGCGCTGCCGTACTGGGAAAAATCAGGAAGATGGTGGGGATCAATCTGCTGTTGGGGATTGCCGTGGTATTGGTGGCAGCTACCCGGCTTTCCTTCTGACTTCGAGGGCCTCATCGCTGGCAAGCCAGCTCCCTGTGGGAGCTGGCTTGCCAGCGATGAGGCCCTGAAGAACAAAGAAGATTCAGAGGCGCTGAACACTCAACTCGCCAGCAGCCCCAGCCATCCCAGGCTGCCCTTCCAGCCCGGGCCGGCCATCGGCCCCGGCCTCGGTGCGATACACCAGGCAGCCCTTGCTCGCCCCACCCTGCCCGGCTTTGCCCGCTGCACCGGCCTTGCCCGGCGCCCCACCTTCAAGCCGCACCTTGATCTGTTCGGCCGGATAATCCGCCGGCAATGCCAGGCGCACCCGGCCACCGGCCGAGCCGTCGTGGCCGTCGCCACCGTTGTCGCCATTCGCCCCGCGACTGGCCGAACCCCAGGTGCAGCCGCCGGCCTTGCCATTGGCGCCATCCAGCCCGACATACCCCGGCGCTCCGGCGCCGCCCCGGGCGTCGATGGCCAGTACGGGCGCCTGCAACTGCTGCAAGCGCAGATCGAGGTTGCGCCCCGGCCTGGCGGCGCGCTCATAGGTACCGGCCATGCCGGTGGCGGTAATCAGGCTGCCTTCATCCAGTTGCGCCCGCTCCACCGCGATGCGCAAGGTTTCATCGGCCGGCACCACGGAAATCCGCGCGTCACGTCCCAGGTGCAGTTGGTCGACCTTGAGCTCCACCAGGCTGGCCGGCAGGACCAGGGTGGCCGAGTCCGCCACCTCGAGCCGCTCCAGATGCACCACGCCGGCCTTGCCCGCCAGGCGCAACACCGAGTGGGGCTCGACGTTCAGTGAACCGGCCAGGGCCAGCGGGCTGAACATCGCAGTCAACAGCAACAGCTTACGCATGCGGTACTTCCTTGGGTGCGGGAATGGAGAGGATATGGAAGATGCCCACCAGGAGGATCTGCAAGCGGTCGAACCAACGGTGGCTGCGCTCGCGCAGGCGACCGTTATAGAACAGCACTTCCAGCAGGTGCAAGCCCAGCAGGGCGGCGCCCGCCAGGTTGATCAACTGATGGAAGGGTTTCTCCGCCGGCATCAGCAGATTGGCCAGCACCACCCACCAGAACAGCACGGTCAGGACCTTGAACAGGCCCAGCAGTGTTTTCATCCGTCGTTCTCCTCAAACCGTGGCGGCCCGTGCGCAAACGGACCGCCAGCGTTGCCGGATCAATTCAGATGCAGCTCGACCCGGCGATTCTGCGCACGCCCTTCGTCGGTTTCGTTGTCGGCCACCGGCTCGCTTTCGCCACGGCCCATGCTGGTGACTTTCTGCGGCGCAATGCCCTCGTTTATCAGCCAGGTCGCCACCGCCCCGGCACGCCGTTCGGAGAGCGCCTGGTTGTAGGCATCGGTGCCCTTGCTGTCGGTATGCCCGACCACCCGGATACTCAGGACCTGCGCACCGCTCAATCTTTCCACCAGCCCTTGCAGTTGCTGCCGGGCCGCCGGGGTCAGTTCGGCGGAATCGAAGGCGAACAGCACGTTGCCCTGGTCGCTCAGGGTAATCACCTCGGGCTGCGGCGGTTCAGGCTCGGCGACCTTCTGCGCAGGCGGGTACTGCGGCAACGGGCAGCCGTTGTGGCTGACTGGGGTGTTGGCCGGCGTATCCGGGCAACGGTCGCGGCGGTCGAAGACCCCGTCACCGTCCTGGTCGCCATCCTGGACAAAACAGATCAAGCCACCGGCAATGGCACCGGCCGCCGCGCCACCACCGGCCCAGGCCGAACTTTCGATGGCGCCGAGACCGCCACCGACCAGCCCGCCCAGCAGGCTGCAGATCGGCCAGGTACGTTGATTGAGCGGAGCGCTGCCGTCGCTGTGGGTTGCACAACCTGAAAGCAGGCCGGCTGCCAGTAACACCGGAAGCGCGGCCTTGGTGAGTGCGTTCATGGGGAAATGCCTCCTGTGTTACCGGCCATTACCGGCACACAGGAGTAAAGACCGGCCCGTGGCAGTTCTCAAGCCACGGGCCGCGGGACATCAACGCTGGATCTTGATCTCGGTACGGCGGTTCATGGCCCGGCCTTCCGCAGTTTTGTTATCGGCGACCGGCTGGCTTTCACCTGCGCCGCTGACCGAAACGAAGTAACCCTGCGGCACTCCGCTTTCCACCAGGTAGCGAACCACCGAGTGGGCACGTTTGTCCGACAGCCGCTGGTTGTAGGCATCGGAGCCGACACTGTCGGTATGTCCGGTCACGGTCAGTTGCACACCCTCTTTCTCTGCCCGCAGGCGTTCGGCGATGGTGTTCAGGCGCGACTTGTCGGCAGCGGTCAGCTTGTCGGAGTCGAAGGCGAAGTGCACATCGCGGATGACGATGGTTTCCTCCTTCACCACCACCACTTCCTCGACCACAGGCGGTGCGGGCGGAGCCAGCGGGCAACCGGTGGCATCCACCGGAGTGCCACGCGGCGTGCCCGGGCACTTGTCGCGGCTGTCCGGTACGCCATCGCCGTCTTCATCGCCATCACCATGCACCCAGCAATACGCAGCCGCCATCGAGCCGCCCACCAGCGCGCCCCAACCCGCCCAACTGCTGCTTTCAATGGCGCCCAACGCGGCACCGCCGACACCCCCGACCGCCGCGCATTTCGGCCAGTCGGTCTTTTGCAGACCTGCACAACCAGTCAGTACGCTGGTTAGCAGAACCAGAGGTAAAGCTGTGCGAACTATGCTCATCTGTTGCTTCTCCATGGGAAATGTGCCTTGCGGTACCGCTGCTCTGGGAGTAAAGACCGCCGATTCCATCTCCGCCAGCAATAAGCCATGACGCGAAAGCCTTTGCCCGCTAGGCTTGGCGGAACAGACGAGGATCTTCGATGACCGAGAGTTTTTCTTCGCGCACGCCGCAACAGGCCCTGGCGGCGCTGCTGGATCACTACGCCCCGCACAGTGTGCTGCTGGTGGGTGCGTCCTTCCCTGCACTCGACGCCTTCGCCGCAGCGCATCCGCGAGCCAGCATCGATATCGCCAGCCCCGGCCCGCTGCCGGCAGAACTGGCCGGCAAGCGCTACGACCTGGCGTTGCTGGTGGATTGCCTGGAGCACCTGGAGAAACGCGACGGCCTGCAACTGCTGGGCGGCATCCGCAATCTCAATGCCAGTCGTATCGCCGTGCTCGCCGACAAGGGCGCCAGCCAATGGGAAGACCGCGACTTCTATTCCCTGGCCTTGCAGGCCAGCGAGCGTTTCCGCCGCGACGAGCAGGTGCTCGACCTGTTCACCTACGACGTGCGCGACTACAAGCAGGTCCCGGATTGGCTCAACGCCAAGTTCTGGGCCAACCCGCAAAATTTCGGCAAGTACTGGTGGTGACACGATGAGCGTTTCGGTTTGTCCCTGCGGCAGCGGCAACCTGCTGGACGCCTGCTGCGGGCATTATCACGCCGGGCATCCGGCTCCCGACGCCCAGGCCCTGATGCGCTCGCGCTACAGCGCCTATGTGCTGGGCCTGGTCGATTACCTGGTGGCTACCACCCTGCCGGTGCAGCAGGCCGGGCTCGACCGCGCCGCCATCGCCGCGTGGAGCGCCCAAAGCACCTGGCTGGGACTCGAGGTTGAATCGGCCGAGGTGTTCGGCGGCCAGCCCGAGCATGCCTTCGTTACCTTCACCGCGCGCTGGCACGACCTGGACGGTGAACACAGCCACCGTGAGCGCTCGGCCTTCGTGCAGAACCAGGGCCGCTGGTATTTCATCGACCCGACCGTGGGCCTCAAGGCCGGGCGCAACGACGCCTGCCCCTGCGCCAGCGGGCAGAAGTTCAAGAAATGCTGTTCGAGTTACGTCGGTAACTGAGCATGGCGATGCTGGCGCGCCTGCTGCTGTTCAGCCTGCTGCTGGGCCTGGGCGGTTGCGCCAGCTGGTTCGACAGCGACTGGCGCGAACCGCAAGTGCACCTGGTCAAGATCGAAACGGTGAAGGCGCGCCTGCTGCAGCAGCATTTCATCCTTCACCTGCGTATCGATAACCCCAACGACAGCACCCTGCAGGTTCGCGGCCTGAGCTATGCCGTACGCCTCAACGACATGCTGCTGGCCGAAGGCGACGACGGCCAGTGGTTGCGGGTCGATGCCAATGGCAGCCGGATCTTCAAGGTCGAGGTGCGTACCAACCTGTGGAAGCACGCCAGGCCGGTGGCGAAGATGCTGCGCCAGCACACGCCCCTGCATTACCGCCTCGAGGGCACGCTGCGCACCGGATTATTCTTCGCCCGCGACCTGCACTTGGCGCGCAGTGGTGAGATAATCCCCGGCGATTTTTTCCCGGAGTAACCTGCAATGAACCAGCAACCCCACGTCCACGGCCCAGACTGCAACCACGACCACGACCACGATCACCACCACGACCACGGCCATGTACATGGCCCGCACTGCAACCACGGCCACCAGGAGCCGGTGCGCAACGCCCTGAAGGACGTCGGTCGCAACGATCCTTGCCCGTGCGGCAGCGAGAAGAAATTCAAGAAGTGCCACGGCGCCTGAGTTTGGTGGCTTTGTACGAGAAGTGACTGCGCGGCGATCAGGCAAGGCGAAAACAGGCGAGGAAGCGGAGTTTGCTGGTTGCAAATGAGCATTCCGAGCCTGTTTTCAACGCAGCATGATCGTCGCGCAGGCATTTATCGTACAAAGCCAAGTCTGTAACAGCGGTCGGGCTTTGTGGTATCCATGACGCCCACCGCTGCGCTGGAGCGCAGCAGACTGACGGAGCGCCTCATGATCGATCTGTACTACTGGACCACCCCCAACGGCCACAAGATCAGCCTGTTCCTTGAGGAGACCGGCCTTCCCTACCGGATCCACCCGATCAACATCGGCAAGGGCGAGCAATTCGCCGCCGACTTCCTGAAAATCGCCCCCAACAACCGCATCCCGGCCATCGTCGACCACGACACGGCGGACGGCCAGCCATTGTCGCTGTTCGAATCCGGGGCCATCCTGCTCTACCTCGCCGAGAAAACCGGGAAATTCATTCCCCAGGATCTGCGCGGCCGCCAGGAAGTCCTGCAATGGCTGTTCTGGCAGATGGGCGGGCTCGGCCCGATGGCCGGGCAGAACCACCATTTCAACCGTTTCGCGCCGGAAAAGATCCCCTACGCGATCAAGCGCTACGTCGACGAGACCGCGCGCCTGTACGGCGTGCTGAACAAGCGCCTGGCCGACCGACCGTTCGTCGCCGGAGAGGCCTACAGCATCGCCGATATGGCGATCTATCCGTGGATCGTTTCGCACAAGTGGCAGGAGCAGAATCTCGACGATTTCCCCCACCTGAAGGCCTGGTTCGAAGGTATTCAGGCGCGTCCGGCGACCCAGCGCGCCTACGCCCTGGTGGAGAAGATCAACCCGCCGCAGAAATAAGCTCACATGGCCGGCGCGCGGCTTTGCAAATAAAGCCCGCGCCCCTGCTTGCATGGCGCTGGCGCGCTCACTAACGTAGCGCCTTTCGCCGCCAGCCTTCCCCTTGCATGCAGGAGCTTCGCCATGGCCTCGCCAGCCTTTCCCCTTTCACGTCTGCGCTTCGGCGTCGCTGCGGCCGCGCTCGGCCTGCTAAGCCTCGGCGGTTGCCAGATGGGCAATGTCCGCGACAGCGTGCCGCCCAGCGTCGGCGTGCAACCGCTCAAGGGCCTGGCGAACAACGTGTCGGTACGGCGCAGCGCCCAGGGCCTGCCGCTGATCGAAAGCAGCTCCTTCCATGACGCCCTGTTCAGCCTCGGCTATGTGCATGCCTCGGACCGCATCGGGCAGATGCTGGCCATGCGCCTGCTGGCCCAGGGACGCCTGGCCGAGATGGCCGGCGCCGACGCCCTGGATGCCGATCGCTTCATGCGCGCGGCAAACCTGCGGCAGAGCGCCAGCCAGCTCTACGCCGACGCCTCGCCACGGGTGAAGCGCTTCTTCGAGGTGTATGCCCGGGGCGTCAACGCCTACCTGTTCCGTTACCGCGAAAAACTGCCTTCGCCGATTGCCGACTATCGCCCGGAATACTGGAAGGCCGAGGACTCGGCGCTGGTCTTCGCCCTGTACAGCTTCAGCCAGTCGGTGAACCTGCAGGAAGAACTGGCGGCCCTGACCCTGGCGCAGAAAGTCGACGCCGACAAACTGGCATGGCTACTGCCGACCTACCCGGACGAACCGCTGGCCGAGGCCGAGGCAGACAAGCTCAAGGGCCTCAACCTCGCCAGCCAGTTGCCCGGCCTGGCCTCGGTGAGCGCCGTCAGTGCGCAACTGGCCGCCTTCAATGTGCTCGGCAGCGGCAATTCAGCCAACTGGGCCATCGCCCCGCAGCGCAGCCGCAGCGGCAAGAGCCTGCTGGCCGCCGACAGCCAGGGCGCCTGGGTGCTGAGCCCGGTGCAGATTCGCACCGGCAAGTACCAGGCCGCCGGCTTCACCCTGCCGGGCCTGCCGTTCGTGCTCTCCGGTTTCAACGGCGCGCTGGCCTGGAGCAGCAGTGCGGTAATGGGCGACAACCAGGACCTGTACCTGGAGAAACTGCGTCGCAGCGGCAACCAATTGAGCTACGAAGTGGACGGCCGCTGGCAGCCGGCGCGCGCGCGCAACGAGACCTACATCATCAAGGGCCGCAGCCCGCTGCGCGAGGTCATCTACGAAACCGGCCACGGCACGCTGCTCACGGGCGCCCAGGGCGGCCTTGGCCTGGCCCTGAAAATGCCCGACCTCAAGGGCGATCGCAGCCTCGATGCGCTGTTCGACCTGAGCCGCGCGCGCAATGTCGAGCGGGCCTCCGAAGCCAGCCGCGAGATCGGTGCGGCGGCGTTGAACATGATCTTCGCCGACGCCAGCAACATTGGCTGGCAGGTCACCGGACGCTATCCGAACCGTCGCGAAGGCCAAGGCCTGGTGCCGTCGCCGGGCTGGGAAAGCCGCTACGACTGGGACGGTTACGCCGACCCGATGCTGCACCCCTACGACCAGGACCCGATGCAGGGCTGGCTCGGTACCGCCAACCAGCGCAGCGCCCCCAAGGGCTACGGCATGCAGTTGTCCAGCAGTTGGTCCTATCCGGAGCGGGCCGAGCGCCTGGCGCAACTGGCCGGCAATGGCAAGCATGACGGTCGCAGCCTGATCGCCATGCAGAACGACCAGATCACGCTGTTCGCCGCCAGGCTCAAGGCGATGTTCGAAGCCCCGGGCATGGCCCAGCCGCTGAAAAAGGCCATCGAGGCCCTGCCGCCGGAGCACAAGGCCAGGGCCCGCGAGGCCTATACCCGGTTGATGGCTTTCGATGGACGTCTTAGCCAGACCTCTACCGATGCCGCGATCTACGAGCTGTTCCTGCAGGAAAGCACCAAGGCCATCTTCCTCGACGAACTGGGCCCGGAGTCGGGCCCGGCCTGGCAGGCGTTCGTCAGCACCGCGCGATCCTCCTACTCGGCGCAGGCCGATCACCTGCTGGGCCGGGACGACAGCCCGTTCTGGGATGACCGCAACACCCCGGCAAAAGAAGACAAACCGACGATCCTGGCCCGCAGCCTTGCCGCGGCGATCAGTGAAGGCGAACGGCAGATGGGCGCGGACCGCCGTACCTGGCAATGGGGACGCCTGCACCAGTACCAATGGCCGACGGCGAACCTGCTCGGCATTGGCGACAACATCGAGCGTCGGGCCCAGGCAACCGGCGGCGACCACAGCACGCTGAATCCGTCGGGGTATGCCTGGGGCCAGGACTTCAAGGCCTCGTTGCCTTCGTCGATACGCATGGTGGTGGACTTCGGCCAGGCCGAGCCGTTGCAGGTACTGACCAGCGCCGGGCAATCGGGGAACCCGGCAAGCCCGCAATTCAACGGGCTGGACGGCTGGTTCCGCGGGCAGTACCAGAGCGTGCCGTTGCAGGGGCAGAACCATGAGCGGGTGTTTGGCAGCAAGCGGCTGACGCTGGTGCCTGGCAAGTGACCTCGAGGTCCTCATCGCTGGCAAGCCAGCTCCCACGGGAATCGCGTCTGTGGGAGCTGGCTTGTCGGATCGCCGCACCGCAGCGATAGGCCCTCAAAAACAAAGAACTTCCCAAGCCGGTCACCGCTCTATCGATACAAGCCCACCCACTCCGGCCCCACGCCCATGGACCTTGTCATCGCCCGCCCCGAAGGCCTCTACTGCCCACCCGGCGACTTCTACATCGACCCCTGGCGCCCGGTAGACCGCGCGGTCATCACCCATGGCCACGGCGACCATTCCCGCCCCGGCAACCAGCATTACCTCTGCGCCGAACCCGGTGCCGGCATCCTGCGTAGCCGGCTCGGCGCAGACATCAACCTGCAGACCCTGCCCTACGGCCAGACGCTGCTGCACCATGGCGTCACCCTCAGCTTCCACCCTGCCGGCCATGTCCTCGGCTCGGCCCAGGTGCGCCTGGAATACCAGGGCGAGGTCTGGGTCGCGTCGGGCGACTACAAGGTCGAGCCCGACGGCACCTGCGCGCCGTTCGAGCCGGTGCGCTGCCATACCTTCATCACCGAATCCACCTTCGGCCTGCCCATCTACTGCTGGCAACCCCAGCAGGAGATCTTCGAGCAGATCAACGCCTGGTGGCGCGACAACCAGGCCAAGGGCAAGGCCAGCGTGCTGTTTTCCTACGCGTTCGGCAAAGCCCAGCGCATTCTTCACGGGATCGACGCCAGTATTGGCCCGATCCTCGCACATGGCGCGGTGGAGCCGCTGAACCGCGTCTACCGCGAGGCCGGGGTGTACATCCCGGAAACCCGCTATGCCGGCGATATCCCACGCAACGACCCGTTGCTGCGCCAGGCCCTGATCATCGCCCCGCCGTCCGCCGGCGGAAGCAGCTGGATGCGCCGCTTCGGCGACTACAGCGATGCCTTCGCCAGCGGCTGGATGCGCTTGCGCGGCACGCGGCGGCGGCGCGGGGTGGATCGCGGCTTCGTGCTTTCGGACCATGCCGACTGGCCCGGCCTGCTCTGGGCCATCGGGCAGACCGGCGCCGAGCGGGTGATGGTCACCCACGGTTCGGTGCAGGTGCTGGTGCGCTACCTCAAGGAGCAAGGCCTCGATGCCCGGGGCTTCGTCACCGAGTACGGTGAGGAAGACGATGCCAGCACCAGTGGCGAGGCCGAAGCATGAAGGCCTTCGCCGAGCTGTACCTGCGCCTCGACGCCACGACCTCCAGCAACGCCAAGCTGCAAGCGTTGCAGGACTACTTCACCCAGGCCCCGGCCGAGGATGCCGCCTGGGCGGTGTACTTCCTTTCCGGGGGACGCCCTCGGCAGCTGGTGCCGACCCGCCTGCTGCGCGAGCTGGCCGTGCGCCTGTCGGACCTGCCCGAGTGGTTGTTCGAAGAGAGCTACCAGGCGGTGGGTGACCTGGCCGAGACCTTCTCCCTGCTGCTGCCGGAGAGCGAGCACAGCAGCGATGCCGGGCTGGCGTACTGGGTCGAGGAACAACTGCTGCCCCTGCGTGGCCTGGCGCCCAATGACCTGGCCGAACGCCTGCCGCCCCTGTGGGCGCAACTGGACCGCAACAGCCTGCTGGTGTGCATGAAACTGATCACCGGCAGCTTCCGGGTGGGCGTGTCGAAACTGCTGGTGACCCGTGCCCTGGCACAACTGGCCGACCTGGATGCCAAGCAGGTGGCCCAACGCCTGGTCGGCTATACCGACCTGCGCCACAGCCCCACACCCGAGGGCTACCTGGCCCTGATCGCCCCGCCCAGCGCCGAGGAACATGCGCAGCGCGGTGGCCAGCCCTACCCGTTCTTCCTGGCCCATGCCCTGCAACAGCCGGTGGAGCAGTTCGACGCCCTGCTCGGCCCGGTCGGCGACTGGCAAGCGGAATGGAAGTGGGACGGTATTCGCGCGCAACTGGTCAAGCGCGACGGGCAACTGTGGATCTGGTCGCGCGGCGAGGAACTGGTCACCGAGCGCTTTCCCGAACTCCATGCCATCGCCACCTGCCTGGCGGACGGCACGGTGCTCGACGGCGAGATCGTGGTGTGGAAGCCCGACACGCGCACCGATGCCATCGCCGTACAGCCCTTCGCCCTGTTGCAGCAGCGTATCGGACGCAAAACCCTGGGCAAGAAACTGCTGGCCGATGCACCGGTGGCCTTGCTGGCCTACGACCTGCTGGAGTGGCAGGGCGAGGACTGGCGCAACCGGCCGCAGTACCAGCGGCGCCAACAACTGGAACAGGTGGTCGGCAATTGCGCGGCATCGGTATTGCAACTGTCGCCGGTACTGACCGCCAGTGACTGGAATGATCTGGCCCGACAACGCGAAACATCACGTAGCCTGGGGGTCGAGGGGCTGATGCTCAAGGCCCGGGAATCGCTCTACGGCGTGGGACGGACCAAGGACATGGGCGTGTGGTGGAAGTGGAAGATCGATCCCTTCACCGTGGACGCGGTGCTGATCTATGCGCAGCGCGGACATGGCCGGCGCGCCAGCCTGTACAGCGACTACACCTTTGCCGTCTGGGATGCGCCGGCGGGCTCGCCGGAACGCAGCCTGGTGCCCTTTGCCAAGGCCTACTCCGGGCTGAGCGATGCCGAAATGCGCAGCGTCGATGCGCTGATCCGCAAGACCACCATCGAAACCTTCGGCCCGGTACGCAGCGTGACGCCGAGCATGGTCTTCGAACTGGCCTTCGAAGGCATTGCCCTGTCGAAACGGCACAAGAGCGGGATTGCAGTACGCTTCCCGCGGATGCTGCGCTGGCGGCAGGACAAGCCGGTGGAGGAAGCGGATGACCTGGCGACGTTGCAGGGGTTGCTCAGTTGACCCGGGTCTTGTGGTGGTGCTGATGGCCTAATCGCTGGCAAGCCAGCTCCCACAAGGTTCTGCACCATTCTTGAGGGCAGCGGTGAACCTGTGGGAGCTGGCTTGCCAGCGATGAGGCCATGAGCATCGACAACACCCCTTACCTGACCCGCAATCCCCGCATCACCACCAACGCAAAGGCCACGACCACCACCGCCACCACCCCGCTGGTCACCATCACCCCTTCCCGGAACGCCAGCCCCGCCGCCGGCGCCAGCCCGTCCACGGCATAAGCCTCGGCCAGCGTTGCCGCAGAAACCCCATCAGGCACCACCAGCGACAGCCGATACACCGCTGCCACCGCCCCGCCAATCAAGGTGGTCCCCAGCACCACCCCGACCTCATACGCCGTCTCGCTCACCGACGAAGCACTCCCTGCGCGGTCCGCCGGCACGCTGCCCAGCACCAGGTCATTGGACACACTGGTGATCGCCGCCACGCTGACGTTCAGCAAAAGGAAGGCAATGCCCAGGCTCAGCACCGTGGCCTCCACCAGCGCCATCAGCGCAAAGGCCGCCGCCGCGCCAAGCAGGCACAAGGCAATCAGGCGATTCGGCACCACCCGCTGCGCGACCGGCACCACCGCCATCCCGGCCATGATCGCCAGCGCCTGCCCCGGCACCAGCACCAGGCAGGCCGCCAGCGGCGACAAGCCGAACACCAGTTGCAGCAACTGGGTAGCAAAAAAGATGAAACCGATCAGCAAGCCGAGGCTGACCAGGTTGACCAGGATCGACACGCTGAACGCCGGTCGGCGAAACAGCCGCAGGTCGAGCAGCGGCTGGTCCAGTCGCAGTTGCCGGCGCACGAACAGCAGCCCCCAGGCCGCGCCTGCGAGCAGGCAGAGCACCGCCTGGGCATCGAGGCCCGTGGCCGCGGCATGCTTGAGGCCGAGCATGATCCCGGTCATGGCAGCGAGGCTGAGCAGGATGCTGGCCAGGTCGATGGCGCCCCCGGCCTGCCGCTCGGTCTCCTTGATCGAGGGTGCCAGCAGCAATACCGGCAACAGGAACGGCAAGGCCACCAGAAACACCGAGGGCCAGCCGAAGAACTGCAATAGCACTCCGCCCAGCAGCGGCCCCAGCGCCGAGCCGAGGGTCAGGCAGGTGGCCCAGACTGCCACGGCGACCCGCCGTTCTTCACGCTCGGGAAAGGCGCTGCTGATCAGGGCCAGGGTCGCTGGCAGGATCATCGCTCCAAAGACGCCAAGCAGCGCCCGACCCGCGATCAGTTGCCAAGACTGCTGGGACAGCGCCAGCAGCAAGGAAACCACGGCGAAACCGCCGCAGCCGATGAACAGCAGGCGCCGGTGGCCCAGCCGGTCACCACTGCTGCCCATGGTGACCAGCAACCCGGCCAGCACCAGCGAATAGGCGTCGATCATCCACAATTGCGCAGCGGCGCCAGGGTTCAGGTCTGCTGCAATCCGTGGCAGGGCAAAGTTGAGGATGGTGTTATCGATGGTCACCAGCAGGACCGGCAGCATGATCACCAGCAGTGCCGCTCCCTTGGCGCGATCCCGCATCATCGAGAACAGAGGGCTTGACGCTTCGTGCATCGGGTAACTCTCCCTGGTACAGGTTCAACAGATTGAAAAGCCGCGTGCAGGTACGGCTGTATCCGGCGGCCCCCGGACCGAACCAATGGCGCACCGCCTCAAGCTCGGCGGCGAAGGCATCCGCCGAGTCCTGGCGGCAAAACTGGTGCAGCAGATCCAGCCCGCCGGCGAGGTGCTCGCGCTGACGGGCGCCATGGCGGTTGTGACGCTGGATATCCCAGTAGGTCTGCGGCGGGTTGTGCAGGATGCGCGCGGCCAGCGCGAGCAACGCCTGCATCGGCGGCGGAGCCAGTTCGGCCAGCAGCCCGGGATCACACTCGCTGCGTTGCAGGGCAAAGGCAAAGGCCATGACCGCCGCATGGGGCAGGGTCTGGCACACCGCCATGGTCCGGTCATGTTCCTCGGGGCCCAGATGCCGCACGCGCATGCCCTGCGCGGTGAGCAAGGTGGCGAAGCGCGCCCCGGCCGCGCCGGGTTCGCGTTCGCACAACACCACCGGGCGGCCGCGGCAATCCAGGGTCGGCGAGAACATCGGGTTGATCCCCAGCGACGGCACACCCGGCAGCAACCTTGCGGCACATTCCTGGAACGGTTGCTGCACCGAACAGGTATTGACCAGCAGGCGCAGCGCCGGCATCGCCCCCCCACAGCGCTCCAGCACCTGCAAGGCGACCTCCTCGGGCAGGGCCAGGACCAGGGCAGTGGTGGCCTCGAGCAGTTCGGGCGCCTGCTCCGGCAGGTCGAGGGCGTCCATCACCCGCTGGTCGAAGGCGCGTCCGGCAGGCTCCCGGTCGATGATCAGTGGTGCATGGCCGGCATCGGCCAGCAGCCCGGCAATAAAGCGTCCGACGATGCCGGCTCCACCGACGACCAGATAGTTGTCCAAGGTTCACCTCCTGAGGCTGTGGAACGGCACGCTCGCCTTTACCAGCGTCTCGCGCATTTCTTCGGCCGGGTCCGAGGCGGCGACTATGGCGCCGCCGATACCGAAGCTGGCGGTGCCATCCTTGAGCACGGCGGTGCGGATGACAATGCTCAGGTCGGTGTAGCCGTCCATGCCGATCCAGCCCAGGGCACCGGAATACACGCCGCGCGCCGAGGACTCCAGGCGATCGATAATCTGCATGGTCCGGCGTTTCGGCGCACCGGTCATGGAGCCTCCGGGAAAGCAGGCGCGAATGGCCGCGAACGGCGCGATACCTGCGCGCAACTGGCCTTCGACGGTGGACACCAGTTGATGCACCGACGAGTAGCTCTCGATGGCGAAAGCCCGCGGTACCTTGACCGAACCGGGTACGCAGATGCCGTTGAGGTCGTGCCGGACCAGATCGACGATCATCAGGTTTTCCGCGCGATCCTTGGCCGAGTCGGCCAGCTCCTGGCGCAGCGACTGGTCGATCTCGGTATTGCAGCCCCGCGGCCGGGTGCCCTTGATCGGCCTTGAAACGATGCGCCCGCTGCTGTCGATACGCAGGAAGGTTTCCGGCGAGGCACTGAGGATGGCGAAGTCACCGGTATCGATGAAGGCCCCGTAGGGCACCGGGCTGATCGCCCGCATGCGTTGGTAGGCCTTGAGCGGCGCGTCATCACAAGGCATGCGTGCGCGGTTGGTCAGGCAGATCTCGTAGGACTCGCCGTCAAAGATTTCACGCAGGCAGCGGTCGACCTTCTCCTGGTAGGTGGCGGCGCAGTCGGCCAGCCCCAGGGACGATTCGCACACCGGGCCCGGAAAGAACTGCGGAATGCGCGCCCGGCTGGTCTTGCCCGGCGGTTTCAGGGCGAGGCGTTCCCCCCAGAGATAACAGAGCCAGGCCTTGTTGCGCAGATGGTCGAACACCAGCAGGTTGCGCGGCAGATACAAGAGTGCGTCCGGCAGCTCGGAGACATGGATGTTGTCGGAACCGGTCAAGGCCTTGAGTTCGTAGCCCAGGTAACCCACCAGCCCACCGGTGAAGGGAAAGGGCGCCTGGGGTCGATCGGGCTGGCGCAACCGGGCCATGACCTGCCCCATCAACTCGAAGAAGTCGCCCCGCAGCAGGCTTCGCCCGTGCGGGCCCTGAATGCTCAGTTGACGGTTCTCCACGTCATAGCCGAACACCAGGGCCGAGGCCGGGTCGCAGGCGCCCATCAACGAGTAGCGGGCCTGGCCGCGGTCAGCCAGTTCGCTGTCGAGCCAGAACGCCGCGCCCTGTTCGCCGAACTGGCTGGCGAAGGCGTCCAGTGGTTCCGGCACCCGCGCCAGCGGCTGGAAATCGAACGCCAGGCGCTGCGGACCGCCCGCCTCTTGCAGGGCCCTGACGATATCAGCCTCGCGACGGTGGGCACGGCCCGCTGTCACCATGCCCGCGAAATTGCGCAGGATCTGCCGGCCATGCTCGGAGTCGATGGACTCGGGATGGAACTGCACACCCCAGATCGGTCGCTCGCGATGGGCCAGGCCCATGACCAGGCCACAATCGGAACGGGCGCTGACCTCCAGGCACTCCGGCACCCGGGTACAGACCAGCGAGTGGTAGCGCACCACTTCGAAATCCTGGACAAGCCCCGCGAACAGGCCCTGCCCGGTATGGCGGATGCGCGTGCGGTAGCCATGCACCGGCTGCGGCGCGTGCTCGACCTTGCCGCCAAAGTAGCAGTTGATGCCCTGGTGCCCGAGGCACACACCCAGCAAGGGAATACGCGCCCTCTCCAGCACTTCGCGACACACCCCGAAGTCCGCTTCGCGGGTCGGGTGCCCCGGCCCGGGCGACAGCACCACGGCGTCGAAGCGGGCCAGGTCGAGTTGCTCGAAACTGCAGGTATTGGGCAGCACCACCGGCTGTTCGCCACAGACCTCATAGAGGTACTGGGCGATGTTGTTGGTGAAGGAGTCGAAGTTGTCGATGATCAGCGTGCGCATGGTTCACGCCCCTCCGGCGACGCTTCGAGCACGGCCATGACCCGCCGCTCCTCGTCGCAGGTTTCCTCGATGATCAGTCGGAACAAACCATCCAGGTACTCGGGGCGCAACTTACGCGGACCGGACAGGGCGCGAACCTGATCGAGCGTCGAGTTCACGCGCAGCGGCTGCATTATCGCGATGCCGCGGGCCGACTTGACCCTGGCGATAAGCCGGCAGACCTGCATGCGCTCGGCGAGCAAGTCCACCAGCAGTTCGTTGATCCGGTCAAGTTGTTTGCGATAGGGCTGCAGCTCGGCGCTGGCATTGCCATTGCCATGGCCATGGCCATGGCCATCGCAAGTATCCAGGGACATGGACGTTCCTCCGCGTTTCAGTGCTGGCTACTGGCCCGGCCGGTCTGCAGGTTGAGCTGCAGGTTGAGCTGGCGGGCCAGGCTATCGATCTGCTCGCTGCTGTGAGCCGCCGACACCGCGCAACGCAGCAGTGCACGACCGGTCTCGACGATCGGATAGAACACCGGGAACGCCACCATTCCCGAGGCTCGCAAGGCATTGGCGGCAAGGATGCCCTGGCGCTCGTCGTCGAACATCGCACCCCGGATCGGCGCACGCAGTCGGGCATTGAGCAGGGTTGGCCCGACCTGGTCGTCGAGGCGTTGCACATTGCTCCACAGCACCTGCTGCAAGGTACGGATTTCCGATGACAGGTGTATCTGCGCGGCGGCGACATTCACCGCCTGCAGCGGTACCGGGATGCTGTGCCCGAACACAAGCGGATTAGCCAGGGCGCGCAACTGCCCAGCATTCGCCCCGCGCTTGAGTACGATGAAGCCGCCGGCGCCACCGAAGGCCTTGCTAAGCGAGCCGGCGATCAAAGTGTTGCCCGGCAGTCGATGTCCGAGACTCTCGAAGGCGTAGCCGGCACCATAGCAACCGCTGATGGAAATACCGTGGGCGTCGTCGACGTAGAGGTAGCCGTGGTGGCGCTGCAGCCGCTCGCTAAGTTCGGCCACCGGCAGCAGGCCGGACATCGAGCCGACGCCGTCGATGAGCATGACCGGGGTCAGGCGCTCGCGTTCGCAGTGCACCAAGGCTTCTTCGAGGCCATCGGTGTCGGCGCTGTCGACCCGGCGCACCGGCCCGAACTGGGCAAGCAGGCCACGCAGCGCCTGCATCGAGGCATGGGCGGTGCGGTCCACCAGCCACATTACCCCGCGCTCGCGGACCAGGTAGCCGTCCATGCATCCGCTACCGAGCAGGGGCAGTACGCCAAGGTGGGCATTGCTGGTGGAACTGAACACGGTAACGCTGCAACCGCCATAGATTTCGCCGAGCAGGTGCTCCAACTGGCGCAAATACAGCGGGCTCATCGCCGAACGGCTAGCGGACAGGTGCACGCCGAAGCGCTCCAGCGCAACCTGGGCAGCCAGGATCAGGGCCGGATGGTTCTCCAGCCCCAGGTAGGAACAGGAGACGAATTCGGTGCAAATGCTGCCGTCCAGCAGGGTCAGTTGCTTGCCATTGCGCGCAATCACCTCGAAGCCGGTCAGGCCGTCGGCCGCGGCACTGTCGAGTGCATCGCTGGTGCGCTGGCGACGAATGTTCATCCAGTTTTCTTCGCTGCCGGCCGGCAGCGGGTCATGGTCGTTCATGGCGCTCTCCCTACGGTGAAAACGGAAGCTCCCGTCGCGTCGCTGAAGTCGTCGTCACGGCAATGGTGGATGGCCTGGAAACCATGGCGCTCCAGGGCAGCAGCGACCTCTCGGGACTGGGTTTCGCCGTGCTCGATCAGCACGACCCCGCCGGCACGCAACAGGCCGGCGGCACAGACGGCACTGGCGACGATCAGCTCGGCGCCCTGGCGGCGGGCATAAATGGTGCCCGGCGGATGATGCTCGCCCCATTCCGGCAGCAGTTCGGTGCCAGGCGGCACATAAGGCGGATTGCTCACCACCACGTCGACACGACCACGAGCCGTGGCGAAGGCCTCCGGGCGGGTGATATCGGCCGCCAGCACGCTGACTTCCCGCTGCGCATCGAGGCGACGGATGTTGCGTTGCAGATAGGTCCTGGCGGTGCTGTCGTTATCGACACAGACGGTCCGGGCAGCGGTCGCGGCCCAGATGGCCAGGCCGATGGCGCCGACACCGGCGCACAGGTCATAGACCGTGGAAGCGCAGGTCAAGGCCAGGTTGAGCTCGATCCAGCGGACCATGGCCAGGCTCTGCCGGCGCGGCACGAAGGTGCCGCTGCCGACCAGCAGGCGGCGCCCGCCGAAATCGGCGTAACCGAGGATATGCCCCAGCGGGATGCGTGCGCAGCGCTCGGCGATATCGTCGCGAAAGGCTTCCAGGCGCTGCGGGTCGAGGGCGCGGCCGCCCTTGAAATGCTTGTCGGTGATGGCCTGCAGATCGCCCTGCGGGTCCCACAGGCCCGCCTCGCTCAACTCGCGCAGGGCCAGGGACTGATGATGTTCGAACGCGCAAAGGATCATGACCAGGCCTCGTAGTAGGCGGCCAGACGCTGGTACATCGAGTGGTACAGCCAGGAGAAGGCCACCAGTTCCGGTGGCGGGGTGAAACGCGGGTGCAGCGAGGTGATCAGGCGCGTGTAGTTTTCGCTCATGCCCTGGTCCAGCAGCGGCATCCAGTAGGGCTTGATGTTCCAGCGGTACTCGTAGCCGGTGGCGAACATCTGCCGTACCGTCTCGGCCACCGTCTCGTCCCGCGGCAGTCCGGCAAGGGGTTCGCGGATCGGCGTGAAGCGGGACAGGTCGAGGCTGTTGTCCAGGCCCTCGATACGGTCGGCGATCCAGGTGGCCAGCAGCGGTGACTGGTGCAGGCCGTCGCGATAGGTGCCGGTGACCATCCACAGGCCGTCATAGTCGCAGGCGCCGATCAGCGGGAAGCCGTCGGCACTGACCGGACGGTTGCCAACCTGGATATCGACTATCGCGGCATCGTGCAGGTCGAGGTTGAGCTGGTCGACGGCGCAATCGAGGAGGAACTGCACGTCGGACACCTGGGCGTGGCTGCGCGGTTGCTCGGCAAGGATGTTGGTGGCGCCGATATAGAGCAGGTCGTCACCACGGGGAACGCAGTGCAGGCCGCAGGCGAAGGCGCGGTTGGGCGTGCGGATTACCGTTTGCGGTACCTGCCGCCCGGCAGGCAGGCGCAGAAGGATGGATACGCCGTAACCGGCGAACAGCGGCGGGATATGCCGGCGGATGTCCTCCAGGCCGTCGAACAGTTCCAGGGAATGCACGCCGGCGGCAACCACCACATGCCGGGCCGGCAGATGGCGGCCATCGTGCAGGGCCACACCCGTGGTGCTCCAGCCTTCGCTGAGGACCGCACGGGCATTGCCGTCGATGATCTCGCCGCCACAGCCGAGCAGCGCGGCGTCGAGTTTTTCCAGAAGCAGATGGGCGTCGATGGCGTTTTCGTCGGGGATCAGCAGGGCCTGCATCGGCCGCACCAGGTCGTTGGCCTTGATCCAGTCCAGCTCAGCGGGAAGCACCGGGGTGTAGAAGGTCTGGTAGTCGCGCAGCGCCTGTTCGATAGCGCCGAAGTTGACACTGTCGATCTCGGCCATGCCGGCCGAGTTGAGGATCACCTGGGTACCGCAGGCGCTGAGCAGGCCCGCCGGGTTGCCGCTGGCCCGGGCCAGGCGTTCGCACCAATGGGCCCAGAGGCCCTTGGCCTGGATATCCATGGCCAGTTTCAGGCGACCATGGTCACTGGCCAGAAGACCGCGGGTGACTTCGCCGAAACAGCCGTTCATGGCCCCGGCTGCCCGGGAAGCGGCAGTACGCCGGGCAGTCTCGCCGACCCGGCAGACGCTGAGTCCGCGGCTGGCCAGTTCGAAGGCAATGGACGCGCCGACAGCACCGCTGCCGACCACAACAACGTCGTGGATCATGGGTGTCTCCCGCGATGAGTGAAAGCAATAAAACAGGACGGCTGGCACTGTAGGAGTGCAGTGCCAGGAGACAGGCTGCCGGCTTGTCTCGAACCCGTCCGAATGTCCAGGGCGAGCGACGCGGACAAAGGGTGGGATTGTCCTTGCGTCGTTCACCGCTCGACAGCACGGCGAAGACACTAGGGGCATCGGCGCGGGGGGACAACTACCGGAACAGGCAGGTGAAATCGTGTAGGAAAAGTCCCGTCGAATGGCGCCACGGCGCAGGTCGGCTCACTTTTTCATCGGGCCGGAATTGCGTTTTGCACCTGCGCATCCGCTTTAAACACTCGCCGGCACGACAGGTTGCCGGGCGACCGATGGCAGCCTCAGATCAGCCCGAGCGCGGCCGCCTGCGCCGCTGCCTGTACCCGGTTGGGCGAGTCGAACTTGCGCAGGATGCTCTTGATATGGAAGTTCACCGTGTGCTCGGACAGCTCGAGGATCGCGGCGATGCCCTTGGAGCATTTGCCATCGGCGATCCAGCGCAGGATCTCGGTTTCCCGGTCGCTGAGATGGAGGGTGCAGGGGCGGCCTTCGACACGTTCGAGGTGTTCGTCGAGCAGTTCCAGCAGGCTGCGCAGGTGCAGCTTCAGGGGCAGCAGCTCGCTGGCTTTGAGCGGGCCTTTCTGACGGGCGACGCAGAGCATGTGCCAGCTACCGTCGCGACCACGCTGGGTGAAGGTGGCTCCGCTGGCGAAGCCGAAGTCGCGCAGGCTCCCGGGGGCGTCGGCCTGGTCGTCCCAGAGCAGCAGGCCTGGGGGCGGGAACTGATCCTGGTCGGCCAGCCAGGCGGCGGGATAGGTGCCGGTGAACTGCCCACGGGCCTGACTGAACGGCAAGGGGCGGCGGCGGCCCCAGGCGAAGCGCTGGAAATCCAGGGCGCGGGTCAGGCGCGCGGTTTCCTCGAACAGCTCGTCCGGGGTGTGGCAATCGTCGAAGCGGGCATTGGCTTCGAGCCACCAGTGCATGAAGTCGGGGGTGGGCCTCATTGGCGGGGGTCCTGTCCTTGATGTAGTGCACTCAATGGCCTCATCGCTGGCAAGCCCAACCCTGTGGGAGCTGGCTTGCCAGCGATGAGGCCAGCAGCAGCACCATAGCATCCAGCCCCCCATGCACCGACAAACAGCCTCCCACTCCACCCCCAGCGCCAAAACAGGGCGGCGCCATGCATCCCCTGAATCCCCCAACCCCAACCCGGACAGCACTTTTGGAACGATGGTGCGGAAATTGCTATCACTGCGATGTCGGGCCGCGACCGGTAACGGTGCACGGCCATACCCAATATCCGCCGTTTCACAAGGACTACATGATGAAAAAAGCATGGCTGACGCTTTCCGCTGTTGCTCTGTGTCTGGCTGCCGGCAGTACCTTCGCCAAGGAATACAAAGAGCTGCGCTTCGGCGTCGATCCTTCCTATGCTCCGTTCGAGTCCAAGGCCGCCGACGGCAGCCTGGTGGGCTTCGATATCGACCTGGGCAACGCCATCTGCAAGGAGCTCAAGGTCACCTGCAAATGGGTCGAGAGCGATTTCGACGGCATGATCCCGGGTCTGAAGGCCAACAAGTTCGATGGCGTGATTTCGTCGATGACCGTCACCCCGGCACGGGAGAAGGCCATCGACTTCTCCGATGAACTGTTCAGCGGCCCTACCGCGCTGGTCTACAAGAAAGGTTCCGGGCTGAGCGCCGATATCGCCTCGCTCAAGGGCAAGACCGTCGGCTACGAGCAAGGCACCATCCAGGAAGCCTACGCCAAGGCCGTACTGGACAAGGCCGGGGTCAAGACCCAGGCCTACCAGAACCAGGACCAGGTCTACGCAGACCTGCTTTCCGGCCGCCTCGACGCCTCGATCCAGGACATGCTGCAAGCCGAGCTGGGCTTCCTCAAGTCCGAGAAGGGTGCCGGCTATGAAGTGAGCAAACCGGTGGACAGCGAGCTGCTGCCGTCCAAGACCGCCGTCGGCATCCGCAAAGGTAACACCGAGCTGAAGGCACTCCTGAACAAAGGTATCAAAGCGTTACACGATGACGGCACCTACGCCGAAATCCAGAAGAAGCACTTCGGTGACCTGAACCTCTACAGCGGCAAGTAACCGCCGAACCAGTGCCCGCCCCACAAGGGTGGGCACTTTTATTTCTGCCTCGGGGTTCGCCTCCATGCTCGACCAACTGCTCGCCCTTCTCGGGCTTTCCGCTTTCAGTCTGAAAGGTTTCGGCCCGCTGCTCTGGCAAGGCACCCTGATGACCGTGGAACTGGCCTTCATGTCCCTGCTGGTGGCGGTGGGCATCGGCCTGGTCGGCGCCAGCGCCAAGCTGTCGCCGATCCGCATGCTGCGCCTGCCGGCCCAGCTCTACACCACGTTGATCCGCGGCGTGCCGGACCTGGTGCTGATGCTGCTGATCTTCTACAGCCTGCAAACCTGGCTCACCAGCCTCACCGACTACCTGGAATGGGAGTACATCGAGATCGACCCGTTCGCCGCCGGGGTCATCACCCTGGGCTTCATCTACGGCGCCTATTTCACCGAGACATTCCGCGGCGCCATCCTTGCCGTGCCACGTGGCCAGGTCGAGGCCGCCACGGCCTATGGCCTCAAGCGCATGCAGCGCTTTCGCTTCGTGGTCTTCCCGCAAATGATGCGCTTCGCCCTGCCGGGCATCGGCAACAACTGGATGGTGATGCTCAAGGCAACCGCGCTGGTCTCGATCATCGGCCTCGCCGACCTGGTCAAGGCCGCCCAGGACGCCGGCAAGAGCACCTACCAGTTGTTCTTCTTCCTGGTCGTCGCAGCGCTCATCTACCTGGCCATCACCAGCGCTTCGAACCTGATCCTGCGCTGGCTGGAACGGCGCTATAACGTCGGCACCCGGGAGGCGCTGCGATGATCGAACTACTCCAGGAATACTGGCGGGCCTTCCTCTATACCGACGGCACCCATATCACCGGGCTGGCCATGACCATGTGGCTGCTCAGCGCCTCGCTGGCCATCGGCTTCCTCGTCTCCATCCCGCTCTCCATTGCCCGGGTTTCACGCAAGCTCTGGATACGCTGGCCGGTGCAGTTCTACACCTGGCTGTTCCGCGGCACACCGCTCTATATCCAGTTGCTGATCTGCTATACCGGGATCTACAGCATCGCCGCAGTGCGCGAGCAACCGCTGCTGGATGCGTTTTTCCGCGACGCGATGAACTGCACCATCCTCGCCTTCGCCCTGAACACCTGCGCCTACACCACGGAAATCTTCGCCGGGGCGATTCGCAGCATGCACCATGGTGAAATCGAAGCCGCTCGCGCCTACGGCCTGCACGGTTGGAAACTCTATGCTTACATCATCATGCCGTCGGCACTGCGCCGGTCGCTGCCGTTCTACAGCAACGAGGTGATCCTGATGCTGCATTCGACCACGGTGGCCTTTACCGCGACCGTGCCGGATATCCTGAAGGTGGCGCGGGACGCCAACTCGGCAACCTTCATGACCTTCCAGTCGTTCGGCATCGCGGCGCTGATCTACCTGGGCGTCACCTTTACCCTGGTCGGCCTGTTCCGCCTCGCCGAACGGCGCTGGCTGGCCTTCCTCGGCCCTGCTCACTAGGACTGATTTTCCATGCACCACAAGACCCACGACCTGCTGGCCCCGGTTCCCGGCATCGCCCGGCAGATCCACAGCTTTCACTTCGGCCCCCGGGCCGGCGGCAAGATCTACATCCAGGCCTCGCTGCATGCCGACGAACTGCCCGGCATGCTGGTGGCCTGGCACCTCAAGCAACGCCTGGCCGAGCTTGAGGCGCGCGGCCTGCTGCGCAAGGAGATCGTCCTGGTCCCGGTAGCCAACCCGGTGGGCCTGGAGCAGGTGCTGATGGACGTCCCGTTGGGACGCTACGAACTGCAAAGCGGCGAGAACTTCAATCGGCGCTTCGTCGACCTCAGCGACCAGATCGGCGACCAGATCGAAGGCCACCTGAGCCAGGACCCGCGGCACAACATCGAGCTGATTCGCGAATACCTGCGTCGCGGCCTCGACGCCCATCCGGCCAACACGCCGCTGCAATCCCAGCGCCTGACACTGCAACGCCTGGCCTGCGATGCCGACATGGTCCTCGACCTGCATTGCGACTTCGAGGCGGTGGAACACCTCTACACCACGCCGGAAGCCTGGGCCCAGGTCGAACCGCTGTCACGCTACCTCGGGGTGCAGGCCAGCCTGCTGGCTACCGATTCCGGCGGGCAGTCCTTCGACGAGTGCTTCACCCTGGTCTGGTGGCAATTGCAGCAACGCTTCGGCAAGCAGTTCCCGATCCCGATGGGCAGTTTTTCAGTGACCGTCGAGTTGCGCGGCCAGGGCGACGTCAGCCACCCGCTGGCAGAGGCCGACTGCACCGCGATTCTCGACTACCTGACCCGCTTCGGCGCTATCGAAGGCGAGCCGGCGCCACTGCCGCCGCTGCTTTACCCGGCCACGCCACTGGCGGCGGTGGAACCGGTGGCGACGCCACTGGGTGGCCTGCTGGTGTTCCACGTGACGCCCGGCCAGTACCTGGAAGCCGGACAATTGGTGGCCGAGGTGATCGACCCCCTCAACGACCGGGTCACCCCGGTACGCAACACCCAGGCCGGCCTGCTCTATGCCCGCTCGCTGCGACGCATGGCCACCGCCGGGATGGTCATCGCCCATGTCGCTGGCCGCGAGGCCTATCGCAGCGGCTACCTGCTGTCGCCTTGAGGAATCACTGTGTACAAACTGACCATCGAAGAGCTGCACAAGAGTTACGGCGAGCACAAGGTGCTCAAGGGCGTGTCCCTGAAGGCGAAGACCGGCGACGTGATCAGCCTGATCGGCGCCAGCGGCTCGGGCAAGAGCACCTTCCTGCGCTGCATCAATTTCCTCGAACAACCCGACGACGGGCGCATGACCCTGGATGGCAAGGACATCCGCATGGTCCACGACCGCCATGGCATGCACGTGGCCGATGCCGACGAGCTGCAACGGCTGCGTACCCGGCTGGCCATGGTGTTCCAGCATTTCAACCTGTGGAGCCACCTCAGCGTGCTGGAGAACATCTGCATGGCCCCGCGCCGGGTACTGGGGATCGGCAAGCAGGAAGCCGAGGAACGGGCGCGGCGCTATCTGGACAAGGTCGGCCTGGCGCCACGGGTGGCCGACCAGTACCCGGCCTTCCTTTCCGGCGGCCAGCAACAGCGCGTGGCCATCGCCCGCGCCCTGGCGATGGAGCCGGAGGTGCTGCTGTTCGACGAGCCCACCTCGGCGCTCGACCCGGAACTGGTGGGCGAAGTGCTCAAGGTGATCCAGGGCCTGGCCGAGGAAGGCCGGACCATGATCATGGTTACCCACGAGATGGCCTTCGCCCGCCAGGTGTCCAGTCAGGTCATGTTCCTCCACCAGGGGCTGGTCGAGGAGCAAGGCGCCCCGGCGGATGTACTCGGCCAGCCGAAGAGCGAACGCCTGCAGCAGTTCCTGCGCGGCAACCTGAAATAAAACCAACCGGGGCGGCCGATGGTCTGTGAAGACATAGCCCTTGCCGAGCCGCCCATGCCCGCCACTCCTAACCTCGCCGATGCCTGGTTCGCTAGCCGCGACTGGACCCCGTTCGCCTTTCAGCGGCAGGTCTGGGCGGCAGTGGGGCGTGGCGAATCCGGCCTGCTGCACGCCAGCACCGGCGCGGGCAAGACCTATGCGGTATGGCTCGCGGCCCTGCGCGCCTTCGCTGGCCAGGGTTCGCCGGTCGCGCCCTTGCAGGTGCTGTGGATCACGCCGATGCGCGCCCTCGCCGCCGACACGGCGCGAGCCCTGCAAGCGCCGCTGGACGACCTCGGACTGCCCTGGACCGTCGGCGTACGCAGCGGCGATACCGGCAGCGCGGAGCGTGCCCGCCAGGCCCGGCGCCTGCCCTCGGCCCTGATCACCACCCCGGAAAGCCTGACGCTGCTCCTGACCCGGGCCTCGGCGCAACGCGACTTCGCCAGCCTGCGCATGGTGGTCGTGGACGAATGGCACGAATTGCTCGGCAACAAGCGCGGCGTGCAACTGCAACTGGCACTGGCCCGCCTGCGCACCTGGCAGCCGGGCCTGGTGGTGTGGGGATTGTCGGCAACCCTGGGCAATCTCCAGCATGCCCTCGAGGTCTTGCTGCCCCAGGGCGGTCGCCTGGTCGAGGGGCGCCAGGACAAGCGCCTGCTGGTAGACAGCTTGCTGCCCAAAGCGATCGAACGCTTTCCCTGGGCCGGGCATATGGGCCTGAGCCAGCTGGAACAGGTCGCCAGCGAGATCGACGGCTGCCAGAGCTGCCTGGTCTTCACCAATACCCGGGCCCAGGCCGAACGCTGGTACCAGGGCCTGCTGGAAGTACGGCCGGAATGGGCGGGGCTGATCGCCCTGCACCATGCTTCGCTGGCCCGCAGCACCCGTGACTGGGTGGAACGCAGTCTCAAGGATGGCGGGCTGAAAGCGGTGGTCTGCACCTCCAGCCTCGATCTGGGAGTGGATTTCCTGCCGGTGGAGCGAGTGCTGCAAATTGGCTCGGCGAAAGGCGTGGCGCGGCTGATGCAGCGCGCCGGACGCTCCGGGCATGCTCCGGGACGGGCTTCGCGGATCACCCTGGTGCCGACCCACAGCCTGGAACTGGTGGAGGCCGCGGCCGCGCGCCAGGCCCTGGCGGCCGGGCAGGTCGAGGCGCGGCAATCGCCACGCCTGTGCCTGGACGTGCTGGTCCAGCATCTGGTCAGCATGGCACTGGGCGCCGGCTTTCGGCCCGAGTCGTTGCTGGAGGAGGTGCGCAACACCTGGGCATTTCGCGACCTGCGCGACAGCCAATGGCAGTGGGCACTGGATTTCGTCCGGCATGGCGGCAGCTCGCTGAGCGCCTACCCCGATTACCAGCGGGTCGAGCCCGGCGAGGACGGCGTCTGGCGGGTGGTCAGCGAGCGCCTGGCGCGGCGCCACCGCATGGGCATCGGCACCATCGTCAGCGACGCCAGCATCCAGCTCAGGTTCTGGAGCAAGGGCGGTGGTGGTGCCAGCCTGGGCAGCGTCGAGGAAGCTTTCATCGCCCGGCTGCGGCCGGACGACGCCTTTGTCTTTGCCGGCCGCGTGCTGGAACTGGTGCGGGTGGAGAACATGACCGCCTATGTTCGCCGCAGTAATTCGCGCAAGGCCGCGCTGGCACGCTGGAATGGCGGGCGCATGCCGTTGTCCAGCGAACTGGCCGATGCCCTGGTAGCGCAACTGGATGCCGCAGCCCATGGGCGCTTCATCGGTGCGGAAATGCAGGCGGTGCGCCCGCTGCTGGAGCTGCAACGCGAATGGTCGGCGCTGCCCACCCGTGACAGCCTGCTGGCCGAGACCTGGCATTCGCGGCAGGGCTGGCACCTGTTTCTTTACCCCTTCGCCGGGCGCATGGCCAATCTGGGCCTGGCCAGCCTGATCGCCTGGCGCGCCAGCAAGGAAGCACCGCTGAGCGTATCGATCGCAGTAAATGACTACGGTTTCGAACTGCTTACCCCCACCGCCGTGGACTGGGCAGCGCTGCTGCCCTCGGCGCTGAGCCCGGACAACCTGCTGGAAGACGTGCTCGCCAGCCTCAATGCCGGAGAAATGGCCCAGCGGCGTTTTCGCGAGATCGCGCAGATTTCCGGGCTGGTGTTCGGCGGATATCCGGCAGCGCAGAAGAGCACGCGGCAGATCCAGGCCTCCAGCGGGCTGTTCTTCGAGGTGTTCCGCCGTCATGACGCCGGCAACCTGCTGCTGGGCCAAGCCCGCGACGAGGTGCTGCGCGAGGAGCTGGAGATCGAGCGCCTGCAACGCCAATTGCTGAAGATGAACGAACTGCACCTGGACCTGCGCGACCTGCGGCGCCCCGGCCCACTGGCCTTTGCCCTGGTGGTCGAAGGCATGCGCGAGACCATGAGTACGGAAAAGCTGGCCGACCGCATCGCGCGCATGGTCGCCGACCTGGAACAAGCTGCCGACGGGAGGTCGCGCCGTGCCCGCTCACGTTGAGATCGAACTGCGTGGCGAACGCCTGTGGCTGCTGGCCGACCGCGCCTTGTACTGGCCGGCGCGCAAGGCATTGCTGGTGGCGGACGTGCATATCGGCAAGGCTGCCAGTTATCGCGCGCTGCACCAACCGGTGCCGCGAGGCACCACCGCCGCGACGCTGGAGCGCCTGGACGGGCTGCTCGACGCGTACGCCTGTGAACGAATGATAGTCCTGGGCGATTTCATCCATGCCCGCTCCGGGCGCGCACCGGCAACCCTCGCCCTGCTTAGGGCGTGGCGCGAGCGTCATGCGCAATTGCATATCCATCTGATCCGCGGCAACCACGACCGCCATGCTGGCGATCCGCCCACAGAGCTGGGTGTGGAGGTGGTCGATGAACCTTGGTTGGTAGGTCCCTTCGCCCTGCAGCATGAACCGCTGGCACATCCGACACACACTGTGCTGGCCGGCCACGTGCATCCGGTATGGATATTGCGCGGCCGGGCGCGGCAGCGACTGCGCCTGCCCTGCTTCGTGATCGACGAGCAGGTCAGCCTGCTGCCAGCCTTCGGCGAGTTCACCGGCGGCTGGGAAGTAGACCTGCGCCCGCCAGCACGGCTGTATCTGGCGGGTGACGGCCAGGTCTGGGCGCTGGCGCGCTGAACTCAGGCTACCGGGGCGGGAGGCGGTTCATCGGGCAGGGTCGGTTCGCCGGGTTCCATGGGCGGCGTGTCGCCTGGCTGCGGCGGTTGCGGGGTGTCCGGGTCGGGTTGCCCGGGCACGCCACCGGCTTGCAGTGGCGGATGGGCGAGCAATGACCAGGCCAGCAGTCCGATCTGGTTGGGCTGCAGCAAGGCCAGCTTGGCGCTGATGGTCGGGTCGAGTTTCATTGGCTGCTCCTGACGAGACTATTCACCTCGTTGGAGTGCCGAAAGCCGGGGGAATTCCCCCGGTTCGTCGGATAACAGCCTGGGATCAGGTACGGGGCAGGGTCACACCACGCTGGCCCTGGTACTTGCCGCCACGGTCTTTGTAGGACACTTCGCACTCTTCATCGGATTCGAGGAAAAGCATCTGCGCCACGCCCTCGTTGGCGTAGATCTTCGCCGGCAGGGTGGTGGTATTGGAGAACTCCAGGGTCACATGGCCTTCCCACTCCGGTTCCAGCGGGGTGACGTTGACGATGATGCCGCAGCGCGCATAGGTGCTCTTGCCCAGGCAGATGGTCAGGACGTTGCGTGGAATCCGGAAATACTCGACGGTACGGGCCAGGGCGAAGGAGTTCGGCGGGATGATGCAGACATCGCTCTTGATATCGACGAAGCTGCCGGCGTCGAAGTTCTTCGGATCGACGGTGGCCGAGTTGATGTTGGTGAACACCTTGAACTCGTCGGCGCAGCGCACATCGTAGCCATAGCTGGAGACACCGAAGGAGATCAGCTTGTCATTGCCGTCGTTGCGCACCTGGCGCTCGACGAACGGCTCGATCATGCCGTGTTCCTGCGCCATGCGGCGAATCCACTTGTCCGATTTGATGCTCATGGCGGGGTTCCTGAAATAGCGGGGTGAAAAAGGTGACGCGCATCTTACCGGGACGCGCGCGCGCTTCAAAGATTTAGCCTGCATCCGATTGCCGGACGGAGCCCGGCAGGCCACGAACGGCGCCGTCAGTCACGAATTGCGCAAAAGGCCCACGAGACCATTGGCACCTCGTGGAAAAAGGGTTATGGTGCCGCCACTGTGCTGCACGTTGTCACTGAGAATCTCTACTTGATGCAAGATTTCGATCGCCCATCCATGAATTTTCTGTCTTTTTGCACTCAGTCCCGGCCAGGGCGTTCCTGAGCCGTAATCAACTTTGTCCAAGGAGACAGACCATGTCCAATCGCCAAACCGGTACCGTCAAGTGGTTCAACGATGAGAAAGGCTTCGGCTTCATCACCCCACAATCCGGTGACGACCTGTTCGTACACTTCAAAGCCATCAAGGCTGACGGCTTCAAGAGCCTGAAAGAAGGCCAGCAGGTTTCCTTCGTCGCTACCCGCGGCCAGAAAGGCATGCAAGCTGAAGAAGTCGAAGTTATCTAACTTCTGCTGATTCGCTTTCATAGCGTTCAAAAAAACCCGCCTCACGGCGGGTTTTTTTATGCCTGGATTTTAGGGTGTGACTACTGGCCCGCTGGCAAGCCAGCTCCCACACGTGTGGGAGCTGGCTTGCCAGCGATAGAGCCCGAACAGGCTCAGTCGTCGCTGATGGTGATATTGGGCATCGCCGGCGCCGCCGCCTCTTGCAGCACCAGCCGCGCGCCCACCGAGCGGGCCAGCTCCTGGTAGACCATGGCGATCTGGCTCTCGGGCTCGGCAATCGCGGTCGGCTTGCCATTGTCGGCCTGCTCGCGGATCAGCATCGACAGCGGCAGCGAGGCCAGCAGCTCGACCCCGTATTGCGCCGCCAGCTTCTCGCCGCCACCTTCGCCGAACAGATGCTCGGCGTGCCCGCAGTTCGAGCAGATATGCACGGCCATGTTCTCGACGACGCCCAGCACCGGGATATTCACCTTGCGGAACATCTCCACGCCTTTCCTGGCGTCGAGCAGCGCCAGGTCCTGGGGCGTGGTGACGATCACCGAGCCGGCTACCGGGACCTTCTGCGCCAGGGTCAGCTGGATATCGCCGGTACCTGGCGGCATGTCGATCACCAGGTAATCGAGGTCGTCCCAGGCGGTCTGGGTCACCAGTTGCAACAGCGCGCCGGAGACCATGGGGCCGCGCCAGACCATCGGCGTGTTGTCATCGGTGAGAAACGCCATGGACATGACTTCCACGCCATGGGCCTTGATCGGCACGAACCACTTCTGTTCCTTGACCTGCGGTCGGGTGCCCTCGGGGATGCCGAACATGATCCCCTGGCTCGGGCCGTAGATATCCGCGTCGAGAATGCCGACCCGCGCGCCTTCGCGGGCCAGGGCCAGGGCCAGGTTGGCAGCGGTGGTGGATTTGCCCACGCCGCCCTTGCCGGAGGCCACGGCGATGATGTTCTTCACATTGGCGAGGCCGGGAATCTGCGCCTGGGCCTTGTGCGGCTCGATCACGCAGTCGATGGTCACCTTGGCGGCGCCGACGCCGTCCAGCCCTTCGATGGCGGTCTGCAGGACCTGCGCCCAGCCATTCTTGAACAGACCGGCGGCATAGCCCAGTTGCAACAGCACGCCAACCCGGTCGCCCTCGATCACGATGGCGCGAACGCAGCCGGCGCTGACCGGGTCCTGGTTCAGGTAAGGGTCGGTGTATTGACGAAGGACGGCTTCAACCGCTGCGCGAGTGACGGCGCTCATGGAGACTCCCGATAAAAGACTGATCGAAACAGGCAGCTATGCTAACCCGTGTGTCCGCCCCGGGACGCCCACGGGGTGAAATATATTTCCCGGCGCTTTATAGTTGCCGATCACCGTTTTTCCCCTGATAGCCGAATTAAGTAGCCGAGCCCCCATGTCCGAGCCACGCCAGATCCTCGTTACCAGTGCCCTGCCCTATGCCAATGGTTCCATCCACCTTGGCCATATGCTCGAGTACATCCAGACCGACATGTGGGTGCGTTTCCAGAAGCACCGTGGCAACCAGTGCATTTACGTCTGCGCTGACGATGCACACGGCTCGGCGATCATGCTGCGCGCGGAAAAGGAAGGCATCACTCCGGAACAGCTGATCGACGGCGTGCAGAAGGAACATGCTGGCGATTTCGCCGATTTCCTCGTCGATTTCGACAATTTCCATTCCACCCACGCCGAAGAAAACCGCGAGCTGTCCAGCCAGATCTACCTGGCACTGCGCGACGCCGGCCACATCGCCACCCGCTCGGTCACCCAGTATTTCGATCCGGACAAGAAAATGTTCCTGGCCGACCGTTTCATCAAGGGCACCTGCCCGAAATGCGCGGCCGAGGACCAGTACGGCGACAACTGCGAGAAATGTGGCGCCACCTACGCGCCGACCGAGTTGAAGAACCCCAAGTCGGCGATTTCCGGCGCCACCCCGGTGCTCAAGGACTCCCAGCACTTCTTCTTCAAGCTGCCTGACTTCCAGGCCATGCTCCAGGAGTGGACCCGCAGCGGCACCCTGCAGGACGCCGTGGCCAACAAGCTCGCCGAATGGCTGGATTCCGGCCTGCAGGAGTGGGACATTTCCCGCGATGCGCCGTATTTCGGCTTCGAGATCCCGGACGAGCCAGGCAAGTATTTCTACGTCTGGCTGGACGCACCGATCGGCTACATGGCCAGTTTCAAGAACCTCTGCGCACGGCGCCCGGAACTGGACTTCGATGCCTTCTGGAACAAGGATTCCACCGCCGAGCTGTACCACTTCATCGGCAAGGACATCGTCAACTTCCACGCACTGTTCTGGCCAGCCATGCTCCAGGGCGCCGGCTACCGCAAGCCGACCGCGATCAACGTGCACGGCTACCTGACCGTCAACGGCCAGAAAATGTCCAAGTCCCGCGGAACCTTCATCAAGGCGCGCACCTACCTGGATCATCTGTCGCCGGAGTACCTGCGTTACTACTACGCCTCCAAGCTCGGCCGTGGTGTCGACGACCTCGACCTGAACCTCGAGGACTTCGTGCAGAAGGTCAACTCCGACCTGGTCGGCAAGGTGGTCAACATCGCCAGCCGCTGCGCCGGCTTCATCCACAAGGGCAACGACGGCGTGATGGTTGCCGGCGACGCCGCGCCGGAGCTGACCGAGGCCTTCCTCGCCGCCGCACCGGGGATCGCCGAGGCGTATGAAGCCCGTGATTTCTCCCGCGCCATGCGTGAGATCATGGCCCTGGCCGACCGTGCCAACGCCTGGATCGCCGACAAGGCGCCGTGGTCGCTGAACAAGCAGGAAGGCAAGCAGGACGAAGTCCAGGCCATCTGCGCCCAGGGCATCAACCTGTTCCGCCAGCTGGTGATCTTCCTCAAGCCGGTCCTGCCGGTGCTGGCCGCAGAGGCCGAGGCGTTCCTGAACGTCGCCCCTCTGACCTGGAACGATCACCTGACCCGCCTGGAAAACCACAAGCTGAACCCGTTCAAGGCGCTGATGACTCGCATCGAGATGGCCAAGGTCGAAGCCATGGTCGAAGCCTCGAAGGAAGATCTCGCCGCCAGCCAGGCCCCTGCGGCGCCAGCCGGCAACGGCGAACTGGCCAAGGACCCGCTGTCCCCGGAGATCGATTTCGATACCTTCGCCGCGGTGGACCTGCGCGTCGCCCTGATCGTCAAGGCCGAGGCCGTGGAGGGCGCCGACAAGCTGCTGCGCCTGACCCTGGACATCGGTGACGAACAGCGCAACGTCTTCTCCGGGATCAAGTCGGCCTACCCGGACCCGGCCAGCCTGGAAGGTCGCCTGACCATGATGATCGCCAACCTGAAACCGCGGAAAATGCGCTTCGGCGTTTCCGAAGGCATGGTCATGGCCGCCGGCCCTGGCGGTGAAGAGATCTACCTGCTGAGCCCTGACAGCGGCGCCAAGCCCGGTCAGCGCATCAAGTAACCCCGTCGCCCCGGCCTCACTGCCGGGGCGTTTTCATTGCATGGTCGGTGCCGGATGCCATGACCGAACTGATCCTCGCCCTGATCGGCGCCGCGCTGGTCAATAACATTGCCTTGCAGCACCTGCTGGCGATCGACCCGTTGCTGCGAAGGAAACGCGGCCCCTGTGGGAGCTGGCTTGCCAGCGATTGCGGTGGTGAACCCACCATCGTCATCGCTGCGGTTCGGCGGCCCGACAAGCCAGCTCCCACAGGGTTCGCGTCGCGTCTGAGGTTGCATGCATTGGGGCTGGCGACGCTGGTAGCGATGTTGCTGGTCAGCGTTTCAGGCCAGTTGCTCTACCGCTACGCCCTGCAACCCCTGCAACTCGACTACCTGCGCCTGTTCGTCTTCCTTCCGCTTTGCGTGCTGGGCCCAGCGCCCATTCTCGCCGGCCTGCAACGCTGGCTGAAGGGCTGGCCGTTCACCAGCCTGCAGCCGCTATTGACCGGCAACGCCGCGCTGCTTGGCCTGTGCCTGCAACTGAGCGGCGAGCATCAAGGCGTGCTGCACGCCGCCATGGTCGGCCTCGGCAGCGGCCTGGGGTTCTGGCTGGTGCTGGCCCTGTTCGACGATCTGCGTCAGCGCAGCCAGCATGAAGATGTCCCAAGGGCCTTTCGCGGACTGCCCATCGAACTGATGGGCGCCGGGATCATGGCCATGGCGTTTCTTGGCTTCAACGGACTGTTCGCCTCATGAACACCGACCCGCGACTGCGCGATGCCATGCAACAGGTGTTGCTGGCGTGCCTGCCCGGCGTGCTGGTGCTGTTCTGGGTATATGGCTGGGGCGTGCTGTGCAATCTGCTGTTGTGCGCCGCCTCCGCCTTGCTGACCGAGGCCGCACTGCTGCGCCTGCGCGGGCACCCTGTGCTGCCCGCGCTGAACGATGGCAGTGCCCTGGTCAGCGCCTGCCTGCTGGCCGTCGCCCTGCCCGCCTATGCGCCCTGGTGGATACCGGTGATCGCGGCGGGCAGCGCCATCGCCCTGGGCAAGCAGCTGTATGGCGGGGTCGGGCGCAATCCATTCAACCCGGCAATGCTCGGCTACGCCGTGGTGTTGCTGTCGTTTCCCGTACCGATGACCCATTGGCCTGCACCCCAGGCGCTGGACCTCGGGCATGCCTTGCAGGCCCTGTCGGGGTTTGCCGAACGGCCGGATGCTTGGGCCCAGGCCACGGTGCTGGACGGCCTGCGGCAGAATCGCAGCCTGACCATCGACGAGTTGTTCGCCAGCCATGCCGGCTTCGGCCACCTGGCCGGGCGCGGCAGCGAGTGGGCCAGCCTGGCGTTTCTCGCCGGTGGGCTGTTCCTGCTGCAACGCAAGGTGATCAGTTGGCAGACGCCCGTGGCGATGCTCGGCAGTCTGTTCCTCGTCAGCCTGCTGTGCTGGAACGGTTCAGGGTCGGACTCCAACGGCTCGCCCCTCCTGCACCTGCTGGCAGGTTCGACCATGCTGAGCGCCTTCTTCATCGTCACCGAGCCGGTCAGCGGGCCGAAAACCCCGTGGGGCCGGTTGGTGGGCGGCGCAATGGTGGGTGTGTTGATCTACCTGATCCGCACCTGGGGCAACTACCCCGATGGCGCAGCGTTCGCGGTGCTGCTGATGAACCTCTGCGTGCCGGCGCTGGACCGCTTGGCACAACAGCGACGTCCGGAGACGGCATGAACGTACGCGGACCGCTTGTCGTGGGCCTGCTGACGCTGATCAGTGCAGGCGCCAGCATTGCCTGGCAGCACTACTGCGCGCCGCTGATCGCCGCTGCCGAAGAGGATCAACAGGCCCGGGCCTGGCTCGCGGTATTGCCAGAAGCGAGCTATGACAACCAGCCACTGCAGCAGCCGATCGCCCTGCCGGATCCTGACCTGGCCCATAGCCGCATTCAGGCCGGCTACCTTGCCAGCTTGCATGGCCGGTCCAGCGCGGTGCTGCTGCTGAGCCGTTTTCCGGGCTACGCCGGGCCGGTCGACCTGCTGATTGCCATCGACCGCGACGGCCGGGTGATCGCCAGTCGCGTGCTGCAACAGCAGGAAACCCTAGGCCTGGGCGCGCGCATCGCGGAGCCGGGCAATACCTGGCTGCAAGGCTTCAACGGCCACGGCCAGGGCAATACCCCGGACAGCGCCTGGGCGCTGAAACGCGATAATGGCCAGTTCGATCAATTGGCTGGCGCGAGCGTTACCTCCCGCGCCGTTATTCACGCGATCCAGGACGCCTTGCGCTACTTCGACCAGCATGCGCCGCAATGGCTAAACGAGGGCACAGCTCCGTGAAGAGCCCCGTGAATAGATCCTCCCTGGCCGTCCTCAGCCTGGCGCCACTGCTGGGCGCAAGCCAGACATTGCTGCACGCAGCGACCATGACAGCGCTGAGCGTCGTGGCGATTGTCGTGCACCGGGCCCTGATGACACCGCTGCGTCGGCAACTGGATGCAAGCTGCGCGATGATCGCCAGCGTACTGCTCGCCGCCGCCGTGGTGACCTGCCAGACCCTGACCCTGCACGCCTGGGCGCTGGAACTGCGCCAGGCCCTGGGTATCTACCCAGAATTGATCGCCGTGTCCTGCCTGCTGGTCGAACAGAGCCTAGGCTCGCCTGGCCAGTGGCGTCGCCTGGCGCTGCTGCTTGCTGGCTACGGCGCCCTTTTTCTGCTGCTCGGTGCCTGCCGCGAATTGCTCGCCAGCGGCGCCCTGCACCTCGCAAGCCTGGCACCGGGAGCGCTGTTGCTGCTCGGCTTGCTGCTGGCCTTGATCAAACGAGCCTGTCCAAAACAGGCCGCTCCGACCGTGAAGGAAACTGCTGACAGATGAATGCCACCAAACGCCTGGAGATTTTTCGCAGGCTGCACGAAGACAACCCCGAACCCAAAACCGAACTGGCCTACAGTTCGCCGTTCGAGCTGCTGATTGCCGTGATTCTCTCGGCGCAGGCCACCGATGTCGGGGTCAACAAGGCCACGGCAAAACTCTTCCCGGTGGCCAATACTCCCGCGGCCATTCATGCCCTTGGCGTGGAAGGGCTGTCGGAGTACATCAAGACCATCGGCCTGTACAACAGCAAGGCTAAGAACGTTATCGAAACCTGTCGCATCCTCGTCGAACAGCACGGTAGCGAGGTACCACAAACCCGCGAGGCGCTGGAAGCGCTCCCGGGCGTCGGACGCAAGACCGCCAACGTGGTGCTCAATACCGCCTTCCGCCAACTGGCCATGGCGGTGGACACCCATATCTTCCGTGTCAGCAATCGCACCGGTATCGCCCCGGGCAAGAACGTGGTGGAAGTGGAAAAAGCCCTTCTCAAGTTCGTGCCCAAGGCGTATCTGCTGGATGCCCATCATTGGCTGATACTGCACGGCCGCTATGTGTGCCAGGCGCGCAAGCCCCGTTGTGGCAGTTGTCGAATCGAAGACTTGTGCGAGTACAAGCACAAGACCTGCGACGATTGAAGAAATAGGAAAATTCAGCCAGTCCGATTGAAAAAATCTTTTTTACCAGTCTCTGGAATATCGATATAAGGGGCGCCAACGGCCCTCTTGGAACGGAGTGACACATGAGCACTGATAAAGAAGACCTGGATATAGACGACGACGCCCCGGTAGCCGAAGAGTTCGTTGCGGAAAACCCGGCGCTTGTCGCCAAGACCAACCTGAGCAAGCGCCGCACCATCGATAACCTGCTTGAAGAACGCCGCCTGCAAAGGCAACTGGCCGATTACGACTTCGATCTTTGAAACGCCATGGTCCGAAAACAAGAAAGCCTCCTGTGAAAGCGGAGGCTTTTTGCATTGCGGACCGGAATCAGACCAGGCCGTTGCGCTGTGCCAGTTCGATCAGGTCGACCAGGGAGCGGGCATTGAGCTTGAGTAACAGTCGGGTCTTGTAGGTACTGACGGTCTTGTTGCTGAGGAACATGCCGTCGGCGATTTCCTTGTTGGACTTTCCTTTCGCCAGTTGTTGCAGAACCATCATTTCCCGCCCCGACAGGCGTCCGACCATATCCGCCTCGCTGGAACCGCCAAGGTTGGTCCGCACCGAGTGCAATGCCTGGTTGGGGAAGTAGCTGTACCCGGACAGCACGGCCTTGATGGCGCTGAGCAGTTCGGTCAGGTCCTGTTGCTTGCAGACGTATCCGGCAGCGCCGGCCTGCATGCAGCGCATGGAAAAATGCCCGGGTGCCTGGGAGGTGAGGACCAGCACCTTGATCACGATACCGTTGGCCGTCAGCCGCCCTATGACCTCCAGGCCATCGAGCTTGGGAATCCCTATGTCGAGGATGACGATATCCGGAAGATGCTCCCGGGCCAGTTGCAACGCATCGACGCCGTTGTCCGTTTCCCCAATCACTTCATAACCATGCCGGTCCATCAGCATGCGCACGGCCAAGCGAATGACAGGATGGTCATCGACGATCAGCACTTTATTCATGGGCAAGATCCATTCTTAAACTATTCGACTTATTAGAAGCCCGCACAATAGCCCAGTCGGTAGAAGCAATGCATGATCACTGCGACACGCATGTGCACGCTCAGAAAGGGACTACCCAAATAAAGGAAAAACCCTACGGATATTTCCTACAGGCAATGTATTTGAAAACAACTCCCCGCCATATTTACATTAAATAGGCATATAACGATGCTAGCCGGGGAGGTCGAAAATATCGCTAAGAATATTGGCTGATCATATGCAGGAAATGTCCTTAATATCCCTGAAATAAGTCTGATTGCCATTGGATCCTTCATCCACCCTCGCGTCCTTCGCCCGTGGAAACAATGCTCCATCCAGAGCCTTCACCCCCTGATACATGGATCCATTGCGTTGCACACTGCGTGCACCCTTCCTATTTCCCGCGCCGATACGCAGCTGAAGACCGCGAAACAGAGACCATGCCCATGAGCAGTCCAGAACCGAAGAGCCCCCTGACCATCATCGCCATCTTCGCCGGAATCATCGAAGCATCGGCCCTGGCGTCCTTACCGTTTCTGGATGAAAGCAGCCAGAGTATCTACACCTGGTTCCTCGTGGGTTTTCCACCGTTTCTGACATTGCTGTTCTTCCTGACCCTGAACTTCAATACCAAAAGTCTCTACGGCCCAGAGGAGGCCAGCAGTGAAAGTCATTATGAGGAAAGCGACATGCTGGCAGCGGACTTGTCGGAAAAAACTTCCCACCCTCAAACTTCTCCGACACTTGCACTTGAGTTTTCACACAGCCTGGAATATTCCACCGTTGTGCTTTCCGGCCCGGATGCGCAGGCCTTGCTTGAGGTCGTAGCCCGCCACGTCCTGCGCAAACCCCGCGCCGGGGGCGTGGTCATGCATAACGTAGAACTGGGTACCCGGGTCAGCATCGTCACCGAGAGTTCGCGCAACTCTTCCTCTGCGGCCGGGCATAAAAAAACCCGGCAATGAATGCCGGGTTCTTCATATCGCAGTGGCGAATCAGAGCGGCGAACGGCCCTTGCTCGCAGCAATGCGCATACGCAGGGCGTTGAGCTTGATGAAGCCGGCTGCGTCAGCCTGGTTGTACGCTCCGCCGTCTTCTTCGAAGGTGGCGATATTGGCGTCGAACAGCGAGTCGTCGGACTTGCGGCCGGTGACGATGACGTTGCCCTTGTACAGTTTCAGGCGAACCACGCCGTTCACATTGACCTGGGAGGCGTCGATCATCTGTTGCAGCATCAGGCGCTCAGGGCTCCACCAGTAGCCGGTGTAGATCAGGCTGGCGTACTTCGGCATCAGCTCATCTTTCAGGTGAGCGACTTCGCGGTCCAGGGTGATCGACTCGATGGCGCGGTGAGCCTTGAGCATGATGGTGCCGCCGGGCGTCTCGTAGCAGCCGCGGGACTTCATGCCGACGTAGCGGTTCTCGACGATGTCCAGGCGACCGATGCCGTTGGCGCCGCCGATGCGGTTCAGCTCGGCGAGTACGGTGGCCGGGGTCATCTCGACGCCGTCGATGGCAACGATGTCACCGTTGCGGTAGGTCAGCTCCAGGTAGGTAGCCTGGTCCGGGGCGTTTTCCGGGGAAACGCTCCAGCGCCACATGTCTTCCTCGTGCTCGGTCCAGGTATCTTCCAGGACACCGCCTTCATAGGAGATGTGCAGCAGGTTGGCGTCCATCGAGTACGGCGACTTCTTCTTGCCGTGGCGCTCGATCGGGATGCCGTGCTTCTCGGCGTAGTCCATCAGCTTCTCGCGGGACAGCAGGTCCCACTCGCGCCATGGCGCGATGACCTTGACGCCCGGCTTGAGCGCGTAGGCGCCCAGCTCGAAGCGGACCTGGTCGTTGCCCTTGCCGGTAGCGCCGTGGGAAATGGCGTCGGCGCCGGTTTCATTGGCGATTTCGATCAGGCGCTTGGCGATCAGCGGGCGGGCGATGGAAGTACCGAGCAGGTACTCGCCTTCGTAGACGGTGTTGGCGCGGAACATCGGGAACACGAAGTCTCGGACGAACTCTTCGCGCAGGTCATCGATGTAGATCTCTTTCACGCCCATGGCCTGTGCCTTGGCACGGGCCGGCTCGACCTCTTCGCCCTGCCCCAGGTCAGCGGTGAACGTCACCACCTCACAGTTGTAGGTATCCTGCAGCCACTTGAGAATCACCGAAGTATCAAGGCCGCCGGAATACGCCAGTACGACCTTTTTTACGTCCGCCATGCCATCACTCCACGGGGTTGTACGGAAAACCCCGGATTCTACCGCTCTCCGGCTCGAATTTACAGTGGGGCGACAGCTTGTGACGACAAAGCGACAGGAACTGTCGTGGGCGCGACGGGCGGTCGCGCTCAGGACTTCGGCGCAGGTTTGCCGGGCTGTGCCTGGGCCGCCGGACTCGCAGGCGCCGCAGGAGTTGCCGGCGCGGCGGCCGGCGTCGAGGCGGCGGGGATCACCGGATCCGCCGGCTTTTCCACGACCGGTTTCTCGACCGGTGCAACGCGGTCGAGCTGGATGTTCACGCGCCGGTTGCGCGCGCGGTTGGCTGCGGAATTGTTGGCCGCCAGCGGATAACGCTCGCCGTGGAAACGCACCACGATGTTCTCTTCCGGCACGCCGTGGGCCTTGAGGTATTCCTGCACCGCCAGGGCTCGCCGGCGCGACAGGTCGCGGTTGGTCAGGCGGTTGCCGCTGTTGTCGGAATGTCCGTCCAGCTCGATATGGTTGACGGTCGGGTCGGCTTTGAGGAAATCGAGGATCACGTCGAGGCGCGCACGGGCGTCGGCATCCAGGTCGATGCCGTTGCCCGGGAAACCGATTCGCGCCTGGCGGATCTGGTCGAAGTTCATCGGCAGCAGCTTGGCCGAACAGGCCTGGTAATCAGCGTAGGCCTTGTTGAACCGGACCGGCAACAGGTGCACTTCCATGACCTGCCCGCCTTCGCCGGCATAGTTGCGGATCACCGTGCTGCGCCCGTCCATCAGGCCATTGATCAGGCGGCTGGCCTGGCCCTGGGAACTGTTGAACAGCACGCCGCTGCGGGCCATGCGGATCGAGCCGAGGTTGATGTCACCGCGCCCCGGCTGCCAGGGTGCGGCGGCGGCCAGCAAGGTCGCCGAGCCGCTGCCGAGCATGTTGTTGCCCGAGCGCAGGCGGAAGGTCGCCTGTTCACCGGCGCGGCGCACGAACTCGCCCGTGCCGAAATCGGCGATGGGCTGGATCAGGCGGCACTCGAACTGATCGCCTTCGACCTTCCATTCGATATTTTCCACTCGCGTCTGGAACGTGAGGGCGGCCACCGGAAAGCTGGCGAACAGACTGAGCAGGGCTATATAACGCTGGCGCACGGGCGGCTCCACAAAATTCCATCACTTACCAGCAGGCTATCGGACGCCTGCGGCAAAACTTGATAGCGAGTGCTCGGGGAAGGCTTTTCCGGTAGCATTCGCCCAGAGTTCGAACCGCCTGGAAACCCCAATGTCCGATCGCCTGACCCTCCTGCGTCCCGACGACTGGCACATCCATCTTCGCGATGGAGCCGTGCTGCCTCATACCGTCCGGGACGTGGCGCGCACCTTCGCCCGCGCCATCATCATGCCCAACCTGGTGCCGCCGGTGCGCAACGCCGACGAAGCCGGTGCCTATCGCCAGCGCATCCTCGATGCGCGCCCGGCGGGTAGCCCGTTCGAGCCGTTGATGGTCCTGTACCTCACCGACCGTACCCAACCGGAAGATATCCGTGCGGCCAAGGCCAGCGGTTTCGTCTACGCCGCCAAGCTGTATCCGGCCGGCGCGACCACCAACTCCGATTCCGGAGTCACCAGCATCGACAAGATCTTCCCGGCACTGGAAGCCATGGCCGAAGTCGGCATGCTCCTGCTGATCCACGGTGAAGTGACCCGTGGCGAGATCGACGTGTTCGACCGCGAGAAGCTGTTCATCGACGAGCACCTGCGTCGTGTGGTCGAGCGTTTCCCGACCCTGAAAGTGGTGTTCGAACATATCACCACCGCCGAGGCCGCGCAGTTCGTCAAGGAAGCCCCGGCCAACGTCGGCGCGACCATCACCGCACAGCACCTGCTGTACAACCGCAACCACATGCTGGTCGGCGGTATCCGCCCGCACTTCTATTGCCTGCCGATCCTCAAGCGCAACACCCACCAGATCGCCCTTCTGGACGCGGCCACCAGCGGCAACCCGAAGTTCTTCCTCGGCACCGACTCGGCGCCCCACGCCCGTCATGCCAAGGAAGCGGCCTGCGGCTGCGCCGGTTGCTACACCGCCTTTGCTGCGATCGAGCTGTACGCCGAAGCGTTCGAGCAACGCAATGCCCTGGACAAGCTGGAAGGCTTCGCCAGCCTGCACGGCCCGGCATTCTATGGCCTGCCCGCCAACACCGAGACCATTACCCTGGTCCGCGAGGACTGGACCGCCCCGGACAGCCTGCCATTCGGCGACAACACCGTGGTTCCGCTGCGCGCCGGTGAGCAACTGCGCTGGCGCCTGCTGGAGGAAAGCAAGTGAGCGACGATCAGTTCGACGACGACCAGGAAGGTCTGGGCGGCGGTGGTTCGCGCCACCCGATGGCGCAGCGTTTCCGCGGCTATCTGCCGGTAGTGGTGGACGTCGAGACCGGTGGCTTCAATGCTGCCACCGACGCACTGCTGGAAATCGCCGCCGTCACCATCGGCATGGATGAAAAGGGCTTCCTGTTCCCAGAACACACCTATTTCTTCCGCGTCGAGCCGTTCGAGGGTGCCAACATCGAGCAGGCGGCCCTCGAGTTCACCGGAATCAAGCTCGACCATCCCCTGCGCATGGCAGTCAGCGAGGAATCGGCACTGACCGATATCTTCCGCGGCGTGCGCAAGGCGCTGAAGGCCAACGGCTGCAAGCGGGCGATCCTGGTCGGCCACAACAGCAGCTTCGACCTCGGGTTCCTGAACGCCGCAGTGGCGCGCAACGATCTCAAGCGCAATCCGTTCCACCCGTTCTCCAGCTTCGACACCGCCACCCTGGCCGGCCTCGCCTATGGCCAGACCGTGCTGGCGCGGGCCTGCCAGAGCGCAGACATCGACTTCGACGGCCGCGAGGCACATTCCGCCCGCTACGACACGGAGAAGACCGCCGAGCTGTTCTGCGGCATCGTCAACCGCTGGAAGGAAATGGGCGGCTGGCACGATTTCCACGATTGAGTGGAATGTGCAGACACAAAAAAACCGGCCGATGAAAGGCCGGTTTTTTTGTGTCTGGCGAAATTACAGCTTGCCAGCGTTCTCGCTCAGGTAGGCAGCAACGCCTTCTGGCGAAGCGGTCATGCCCTTGTCGCCTTTTTTCCAGTTGGCAGGGCAGACTTCGCCGTGCTCTTCATGGAATTGCAGGGCGTCGACCAGGCGCAGCAGTTCGTCCATGTTGCGGCCCAGCGGCAGGTCGTTGACGATCTGCGAGCGAACCACGCCATTGGTATCGATCAGGAAGGCGCCACGGAAGGCTACGCCACCTTCGGATTCAACGTCGTAGGCCTTGCAGATCTCGTGGGAGATGTCGGCGGCCAGGGTGTACTTGACCGGGCCGATACCGCCGTTGTTGACCGGGGTGTTGCGCCAGGCGTTGTGGGTGAAGTGCGAGTCGATCGAAACGCCGATGACTTCGACGTTGCGCGCCTGGAACTCAGGAATGCGGTGGTCCAGGGCGATCAGCTCGGACGGGCAGACGAAGGTGAAGTCCAGTGGGTAGAAGAACACCAGGCCGTACTTGCCCTTGATAGCGGAAGCCAGGTTGAAGCTGTCGACGATTTCGCCATTGCCCAGTACGGCGGCAACGGTGAAGTCCGGGGCTTTTTTGCCAACGAGCACGCTCATTCGATATCTCCTGATGGTGTTTGGAAACTGACTACGCAGAAGGTCGCAACCTTCTGACAGGGGTTGAGCATCATACACGGCCTCGGGCGGCACGCCGAGTCGTGGCCAATGGACTGATCTCCTACCGGCGGTCGCTCTGCCCTGCATCTTTGAGAAAGAGTTTTGACAAGCATTCTCATTACCATTAGGCTTCACTGCATTCGAGCCTAACGCCTGATGGTCTTCTTTCTATGTATGTGTGTCTTTGTGTTGGTGTAACCGACGGACAGATCCGCGATGCGATCTATGAAGGATGCTGTAGCTACAAGGAAGTACGCGCCGCCACCAACGTGGCAAGCCAGTGCGGCAAATGCGCGTGCGTTGCCAAGCAGGTGGTGCGTGAGACCCTGACCGAAATCCAGGCCAGCCAGGCGGCCGCCCTGCCCTATCCGGTGGAATTCACCGCGGCGTGAAAATTTGTTTTTCCCCATTTATAAAGAACCGGACCTCGTGTCCGGTTTTTTTATGCCCGAAATTCAATTAGTTAGCGTTAAAACGAGGAATACAAACATTCTTATTCCTATTAAATTTCACTTATTATTCAATAGCTTAGGTTTGACATGCCTACCTGCCCGGCTCACACTCGCGGTTATTGGCACATAGACAGGGCAGGACCCCACCATGAAAGGCGACGTAAGCGTCATCCAGCATCTCAACAAGATCCTCGGAAACGAGCTGGTCGCGATCAACCAATACTTCCTGCATGCGCGCATGTATGAAGACTGGGGTCTGGATAAGCTCGGCAAGCACGAATACAAAGAATCCATCGACGAGATGAAGCACGCTGACAAGCTGATCAAGCGGATTCTATTCCTCGAAGGCATCCCCAATGTCCAGGACCTGGGCAAGCTGCTCATCGGCGAGCACACCCGTGAGATGCTCGAATGCGACCTGAAGATCGAGCAGAAAGGCCTGATCGACCTGAAAGCGGCGATCGCCCACTGTGAAACCGTTGGCGACTTCGGCAGCCGTGAACTGCTGGAAGACATCCTTGAATCCGAGGAAGAGCATATCGACTGGCTGGAAACCCAGTTGAGCCTGATCGACAAGGTCGGGCTGGAGAACTACCTGCAGTCGCAGATGGGTGAGTGAGCGGCTGCATGCTTTAAGCTGCAAGCGGTGAGTAAGAGCAGTGGCCATCGCCGCTGCTTTTTTTTTGCCCAGGTTTTGTGTTGTTGCTACTGACCTCATCGCTGGCAAGCCAGCTCACACACCTGTGGGAGTCAGCCCGCCGCCCCGGCGCCGCGCTGTCGCGCAGCAAACATGAGGCGCCCGACCCCAGCTGCGCGGTGCCGCTTACATCTAAAGACAAAAGGCGGTTGGCCCGATAGGGCCAACCGCCTTTTGCTTTGTTAGGTTCAGTT
>NZ_JAOECN010000031.1:0-67592 GCF_029836855.1 Pseudomonas sp. GD04058 | reverse complement strand
GACCTGAGTAACTTGCTTTATCGGGGATCCCGATTCAATTGCATTTAGCCGTTGCTGTAGCAGGCCCGCATTAACCCCTAGTATCTCGACACGAATGCTTACCAGGGCCTTCAACAGCCCGCCTGAGAGTGTCTGATCCTTGGCCTTAGCTTCGTTCAGCTCTGACTGCGTGGCGTTGAGTTCCGTGCGAAGGCTATCGACGAGCGCCTTCTCTTCAGGGCTTAGCTCATTTTTGAAGCAGCCTGATGTCAGACTTGCAACCACAACCAGTAACACGGTGTTTAACCAGCGCATGAGATTCTCCTTGTTAAAAAAACCAATCCGAAAGTCATGGCTATACGCTATCACGCAGGCAAAGAAAAGCCCGCACTGCAATGCGGGCTAACGTAGGGAGATCGGATGAGCATTCACTGTGCACGGTAGGGCGTGAAAAAAGCGTGAAGGCATGAAAAAGCCCGCCGAGGCGGGCTCTGAATCATCAACTAAACAGCTAAGGCTTAGTTGCTTGTAGAAGTGATCGCAGCTCTTTGCCATCAGCATCGATCTTACTGATCACCGCATCGAATTTGCTATCGACCCTGTCGAATCGAGCATCCACTCTTGAGAACTGGTTGTCAGCTTTCTGGGCGGCTAGCTGTAGATCCGATTTCGTTTCGAGTCTAAGCGATGAAATCTTTCCATCTAGAAGGGTGAACATGCCGAGTCCGGCCACAAGCACAACGGCGCCAGTGGTTATGACTGTGAAATGCGGCGATTTAAGGAAGGCAGACCATCCGGTGTTCGTCGTCATTGGCGGCCCCTCCTTCTCTGCTGACTGGATATCATCATACGATTGTTCAGCGCCAATACTAGCATGACCGCCGCTCTGAACGTGGGATTCGTCATGGTCAACTGAAACCCGTCGGTATGAGCTCGATGCGGGCTGCGCGAATACGTTCACCTGGGAGACGCTACCGACGCTCGCATTTCCCATAACGAAAACAGCCAAAGGCTTGCCCACCGACGAGTCGAGAGGGGCGGCGTCTCCGGGGGCTGTCACTGGCCAGCTTCTCCCAGGGTATCCATGATTGATCTAGCCAGAGCCCTTGCCAGCTGCGGCTTCATCATGACAGATGCAACTACCGATTCAATCACTTCGAACTCCAGAGGATCACCCCTGGTAGCGTCCACACGAGGATGCATTTGCTCTTCGATGAAGCATATGGCAATTGTCGACTTGTCTTCCCTGAGAGATGCAACCGTGGCTGAATCCACGTGAGCCGCCACGAAATTTCCTGCCTTCCTGATCGGATTACCCAATTTCAACTCCTGGTTTGCCATGGTTTTTACTTAAAGCAACACTGAGTACCAGAACACCTTACCCAGCACGCTTATCCCGCTCTCGACCAGCTGGTGCGCGGTGTATTCATCACCTGACTACTCAGACTAGGTGCGCATTCCACACCAGCAGCACCCAGTCCTGCCATTACGCTTGCTCTCTGAGGATAAGTCCCGCCTTCACCTCATCCCCATACCCCACCAACTTGTCCTCCCCAGCCTGCATCACCTGGCAGATCCTGATCACTGCCTGGGCGTCTGCCTCGTTTCCGGCCTCACTCAGGCGAACTGCAATCCGCATCAGCTCGACGGCTGACCACTTCAGGTCGCTGGCCAGGCCTTGGAGGTCGCGGCGGAGTTCTTGGTTGGGCTTAGTGAGGGTCATGGCTACACCAAATGCGCGTTCCAGACCAGTAACACGCGGGCCTGGATGTAGGTTTCTTCCCGTCGGATCATCCGATCCTTGTGCTTGCTATTGTCCGAGATCATCTCGAAGTGATCCTCATCAGCGATCTGCAGCCGCTTGATGTAGATGTGGTCGCCCCAGGAGAACAGGTAGATGCCGTCGCCGACGAACTCCCGGATGCTCACGTCGACGATCAGCGGGTCCCGGTGCTTGATCGTGGGCTCCATCGACTGGCCCCAGCCGGTGACCAGTTTCAGATGGAAGTGCTCGGTGAACTCGACGCCGAGTTCGCGCAAGTGCCGGGGACTGACGCGCACGTCCTGGAGCATTTCCGGGTAGTCCTGGACGGCTTGGCCGCCACCCATCGCCGCGCGGATGTCGTAATGGGCGATCCACACCTCATCACCAACCAGACCCGGACGGGAGAAATCGGCGGTGATCACGTTTGTGGCTGCAGGCTCCTCGGCCGCCGCCAGCAATCGCTGCCGCGTCTCCTCTGGAATCCCCTTGCCGCTCTTTGCCAGCATCTGCTTGACCAAGTCTGCGGCCGATTTCCCGCCAGCATCTGAGCCCGTTACTGCCGCGCGCGGCTCATCATCCGAAGGGATCGAGTCGAACCATCCGCGGGGCAGGCCTTCGATGCCCTCGATCCTCCGGGCAACATCGTCGCCTAGGTTCTTCGCGGTCTTGTCCGAAAGGATCTGGCTCAGGTGCGCAGGCGCCATCCCCCAGCGCTCGGCACAGGCCCCTTTTCTCTGGCTGCCAATCAGCTTCACCAGGTTGTGCTTGCGAATCTCGTAGATATCCATGCGGCGAAGAATGCCAGTGTTTAGCTGGCTGCTAAATGTGCGCAAAGCTAAATTGTCCTTGCTCTGAAATTAGCCATGAGCTAAATTTCACTTTACGTGTAAGGAGAACCCTCATGAATGATCACCTCCGTGATTGGTTGGGCAGGGCCACGAATGAACGCCGGCAGCAGGTCGCAGCCGACGCGAAGACCACCGTTGGCCACCTCTGGCAGCTCGCAGGTGGTCACCGGAAGGCCTCCACAGAACTCGCCGAACGACTACAGGACGCCTCGGACGGCGAGATCACGATCGCTGGTTTGCGTCCGGACCTCATCCCATTCGCCCGAAAAGCGCTGAAAGGCGCCGCGTAACCACCTTCAACAGCAAGGAGCAATCCCCGCATGTACGCCAACCCCAAGCACCTGCATGACCGTGAGATCAAGGTCCGGGTCGATGAGGACACGTTCAACTTGATTCAAGCGCTGGCCGCGTATCACCGCACCCAGCGTGCCGTGCTGTGCCGCGAACTGCTGGAAGCGCAGCTGGCTGCCCTGGCTTCGGAGAATACCGGCGATCAGACCGCAGCCTGAAGGCCGCGAGGAGGCCCTATGCCGACCGAACAATTCGGTCTGGATCCGGGCTCGATGGAATTGCTTGAGCGAGAGGCGAAGAGAAGGGGGGTAACCCCGGAAGCGCTTGCTGCCGAGTTGATCGATCGAGAGCTGGCCAGCCGAACGAAACCTCGAAATGCGAGGGGGACGGTTACGCCGTTCCAGCGCAAGGCCTGAACAGGCCCTGATAAGCCCGAATTGCGGGCACAAAAAAGCCGGGATAGCGGCCCGGCTCTCTGCAACACAAAACTCTGAAGGGAATTATGCATATGCAGACCCAAAGTGTACAGGCCCTCATCCGGCCCGCGCCACAAAATGCGAACCACGATTCTGTGGCGCGGATGTCGTCGCGGGAAATTGCCGAGGTCACCCAAAAACGTCACGACAATGTGTGGAGGACCATCGAATCCCTTCACGCCAAAGGCCTGATCGGACTCCCTCAATTTGAGGAAGTCCCTAATCCGGGCCATGGTCCGCTTTGCATCAAGCAGTACCTGATCGGCAAGCGCGACAGCTTCGTTGTCGTCGCCCAGTTATCGCCCGAATTCACCGCGGCGCTGGTGGACCGCTGGCAGCAGTTGGAGGCCCAGGTAGCTAAGCCGATGCCCGCCGACCTCAGCAAGCTGGAAATCCTCCAGATGGCCCTTGAGTCGGAGAAAGCCCGCGTTCTGCTGACCGTCCAGGTCGAGGCACAGGCCAAGAAGATCGACCACCTGGAGAACCTATTCAAGGAAGGCATGAGCCACGTCCAGTTCTGCAAGGGCCTGAATGGGGTCAACGTGATGCAGGTCGGGCATTTCCTCGAAGGCCGCAATTGGCTCTACAACGAGAGCAAGTCCGGTACCCGGTACCGCGTGGCCGCGTATGCCCGCGACAAGTACATGACCGAGCATCAGCAGGAGATCACCCCGCACGGGAAAGAGGCGTTCATCAGCTACACGCCCATCCTGCTGCGCAAGGGCGCCGTGCGCCTGTACGAGCTGTACCTGGCCGGCGAGCTGCCCATGAAGAAGAACTGGGACGGCCTGCACACCCACGACAAGGCCGTGCGGGGTGCAGCATGAGCCCGGAATTCCACACCGAAACGCACCGTGTCGCGCGTAAGCGTCACACCTGCACCGAATGCCGGGGCTACATCGAGCCAGGCGACCGCTACGAGTTTGTTACCGGTCTTTGGGAAGGCGACGTGTCGACCTACAAGACATGCGCGCACTGCGAGGCTGCACGTGACTTCTACGTCAACGATCTAAATTCGACTGAGTTCCGCGATGCCGAGTTCGGCGCCTACTGCTACAGCGAGGTCCGCTGCGATCTGGAGGAGGCTGCGAATGACATCCCACGGGGGACCGGACTGAAGTTCAGGGCATACCGGCATGTCGTGGGTATGCGGCGGCGTGGTGCTGCAGCCAGGGCGGAGTGCGCAGCATGAGCATGGAACTGATGGTCAAGGCCATGAAGACCAAGGTCGGAAACCCCCTGCGCAAGCTTGTGCTCATCAAGCTGGCCGATAACGCCAGTGACCAGGGCGAATGCTGGCCGTCGTATCAGCACATCGCCGATCAGTGCGAGATCAGCAAGCGCTCGGTCATGAACCACATCAACACCCTGTGCGGTGCCGGCCTGTTGCGCAAAGAGATCCGCAAGGGTGGCCCCAAGGGTAACTCCTCGAACGTCTACTACCTGACCTTAAGTGGTGCAGCAGATTCACTAGGGGTAGTGCAGCAGATTCACCAGGGTAGTGCAGCAGGTTCACCCCCTAGTGCAGCAGATTCACTAGGGGGTAGTGCAGGAACTGCACCCAGAACCAGTCACTCTTTTGAATCAGTAAAGGAACCAGTCACTGAACCAGTTGCGCCCCAGGCTGAAGCCGTGGTCGCGGAGGGTATCGTGGTTCCGTTTACGGCTCAGCAGCCGCGCTGCGAGATCCCGGCCGACATGCCAGGGCCGAAGGACCAGTCCTGCAAAACGTTCAAGGCCTGGGCGAACTACGCCATGGCGTACCGCAAGCGCTACCACGCGTGGCCGGTATGGAACGCCAAGGCAGGCGGACAGGTTGGGCAGCTGATCAGCCGTCTCGGGATTGATGTCGCTCACCATGTGGCCGCGTACTTCCTGACGATCAATGACGCTCGCTTAATCAACGGCTGCCACAACCTGGGCGACCTGCTGGCCAAGGCCGAGGCCTACCACACCCAGTGGGTCACCAATCGCCAAATGAATGCGACCACCGCCCAGCAAATCGAGCGCAAGCAGGCCAACCTGACCGCCGGCCAGGAAGCGGCCACGCGCATCCTGAAACGCGAGGGGAGAGCGGGAAATGAATTCCTCATCTGACCGCATGACCCAGGAGCAGGTTGCCCAGCTGGCGCTAGCCATCTGCGCTACTGCGGAAACGCTTGGCTACACGCTCAGTGCGGATGCAGCCGAATTGATGGCTGAGGACCTTGCCGAATTCCCTGCGCAGACCGTGGCCGGAGCCCTTAAGGCATGCCGCATAGAGCTGACAGGCAAGCTGACCACCGGCGCCATCATGCAGCGTATACACGCGGCTGATGGGCGCCCGGGGAAGGACGAGGCATGGGCAATCGCTCTCTCCGCCAGTGACCAGTTCGACACGGTGCTGCTTACCCAGGAAATCCGCCAGGCCATGTCCGCTTCCGATCCAATCCTGCAGGTCGGCGACAAGGTGGGTGCCCGTATGGCTTTCATGAGTGCCTATGAGCGCCACTGCACCTTCGCCCGCGCTGAAGCTCAGCCGGTGAAGTGGGAGGTGTCTCTCGGCTACGACCAGGCCCGCCGGGTAACCGCAATCGAGGGTGCTGTCCGCGCCAAGCTGATCAGCCAGGAATCGGCCAACAAGCACCTGGCAGACCTGCGGATCGCTCCGGTCACGGTCGACGGCCAGGCAATCGCTGGACTCATCACCGGCCAAGTCTCGACGCACGCCAGCGAGAAGACAAAGGCCAAGCTCGCCGAGGTTCGGTCGATCATTGTCGAGTCGAAAATCCGCAAGGATCGCCAGAAGCGCAAGGAGGCCCAGCGCCGCCGGGTCGAAATCTACCTACGCAAGCGCAAGGCTCGTGAGGCAATCGAGGCCCAGGGCCTGAAGGTGAAACCATGACCATTCTGAACAGTATGTCGCCTGCAGCCAGGTCCGCAGCAATGCGCGGAGGCATGGATGGCTGGGGCCAGGCCGGCGGCCTGCCGGGCCAGATCCGGTATCACGTGCCCGTCGATGCAAAGTCTCGCCGCCGTTGCGGCTGTGGCTGCCGCCGGCGCGCCACACACCGCGGCATGGCCAATGGCGTCTGCCTGACTATCGGTTGCGACCTATCGATGCGCCGCTGGGTGAAGGAGTCGAATCGTGACTGAAAAGATCAGCGTCAACAGCCAGGCCAAGCTGTCCGAGGCCGTGACCATGCTCACCCGTATGTTCCGCGACAAAAAGTTCGTCGTGGTCAGCATGCGCCCGGGCAAGGACCGCACCCTGGACCAGAACGCCCTGTGGTTCGCGATGTACGACCGCATCGCCAAGAGCACCGAGATGGGTGACATTGAGGACGTCCGCCGGTACTGCAAGCTTCACCACGGTGTGCCGATCATGCGCTCGGCCAGCGCCGAATTCCGTGAAGGCTACAACCTAGCACTGCTGCACCTGCCCTATGAGATCAAGCTCCGCTGGATGGGCGCTTGCGCCATGTTCGGGCCGGATGGCTTCCCGGTTACCCGACTGTTCGACCGGGCCCAGGGCTGCCAGTACACCGACCGCATCGTGGCCGAGTTCGCGCCGCAGGGCGTGGCGTTCAGCGACTTGCTCAGCGAGGAGGCGGCATGAGTAGGGATAAATTCACCATGCGCTACATCGCCTGGAAGGTGGTTACAGGCCTTATCGATCCAGACATGTACGCCGAGACGTGGGCGGCGGTAAAGCAGCTCGGCTACCTGTTGCTTGCCGTAGTAGTTCGAGCCGCCATGCTGCTCACCTTCCCCGTATCGGTTCCGTTCCTGTGGTTGTTCTTCCGCGTGATGGGGCCTATCAACCAGAAGCGTCGGAATCGCCGCAGAGAAAAGCTCATGGCCGACTTGCGTAGTCGTCAGGAGGGGGAATGATGCTCACCAAGGAGATCAAGCCGAAGAAGTGCAAGGCGCCAGGTTGCGGCCAGCGCTTCAAGCCGACCATGACCACGCAGAAGGTGTGCAGCATCGCCTGTGCCCTGGCCATGTCGAAGGATTCGAAGGTGCGGAAGATCGCGGCCAAGGCCATCACCAAGCAGGCCCGTCAGGACCTGCAGGAGCGCCGGGAGAAGCTGAAGACCCGCCGCGAGCACATGGCCGAGGCCCAGACCGCTTTCAACGCCTACATCCGTGAGCGCGACGCCGGCTTGCCGTGCATCAGCTGCAACTCGCTGCCGAGCGACCACGACCTCATAACCGGCAGCCGCTGGGATGCTGGCCACTACCGGTCGGTGGGCGCCTGCCCGGAGCTGCGCTTCGAGCCGCTTAACGTCCACCGGCAGTGCGTCAAGTGCAACCGGAACCTGTCGGGTAACGCGGTCGAGTACCGGATCCGGTTGGTGAAGCGCATCGGCGCAGAAGCAGTCGAGTGGCTCGAAGGGCCTCATAAGGCCCTGCGCCTGACCATCGAAGACCTACAAGCCATCAAGGCGCTGTACAGGCAAAAACTCAAAGACCTACGGAGGGCAGCAGCATGACACCAGCATGGGGATTACTGATTTTGGCCACCCTCATGGTGGTGGGCGGCGTATCGCTGTCCTGGGCTGGCGCGGTCCGCCGCAAGCGCAGCTACGAAGAATTCATTTTGAGAAAGGCCAAGCGGGCAGGGGGTGGACAGTGAACTATCAGAACGTGGTATCGGCAGTGGTCCGCGCCCTGGCGGCCGAGACGATCAACAGCGCGGGCGGTTGCGACTTCGAGCCGAAGGTCCAAGCGGCGAAGCAGAAGGGCGCCATCGTGGGCAAGGAGGCTGCCTTCCTCTTCGACTGCATGGTGTTCAGCCGGCTGCACAAAAACCTCACCTCGGAGCACTGGCGGCACTTGGTGGCGAAGTATTCGACGCACGTCGACCGCAAGCACGCCGCGATCGAGGAAATCACCCGCTCTCATCGCTCGCCGGCACCGGAGCGTTTCCGCCACTGCGCGATCCTGACCTGGGCCATGCCCAAGCTGCCAGGTGTGGACGGTAAGCGCAGTACCAGCGTCCTGCCAGCCGCCTGGTACGAGATGGACAACTGGAGCAACGAGCCACACCCAATCAAGACCCAAGAGCGCTGGAGGCGGGATATCCGCAAGGCTCTGGAGCGCGAGGTAGACGCCGCCCTGGTCGAGGCCCAGCACATTCTCGAACATGAAGGCCTTTTGGTGGCAGATGTCGCTTGACGCCGATTGAGCCAATGAGCCAATATACGTCCATCCTGTGATTCCTGCGCCTGATGATGGCGACGCCGAACGCAGGATGGTCTGGAGATTTCATGACCCAGATCCATCTCTTCCCCTTCATTGAGACGTCCAGTCTCCCCAGCTACAACATTTGCCAACGAGCACGCTGCCTCCGAGACGCCTTGGAAGGCACGCATTACTGCGCAGCACATCAGCCAAAGCCGAAAGCTCCTGATGCCGCATGGGCTGGCAAGAAGGTCGTCTACATCATCGGCGCTGCTGGTGATGAATTCGTTAAGATTGGCTACGCCACAGACCTGAGCGCCCGCCTGGTCAACATGCAGGTAGGATCAGCGCGAGAGCTGCTGGTGCACTGCGTGCTGGAGGGTGATATCAAGGTGGAATCAATTCTTCACCTGGAGATGCAGCAGCATCACGTGCGTGGAGAGTGGTTTAAGGCAGAGCCGGTAAAGGCGTTGTGCGAGAAGCTCCAGAAATGCCGATACACCAGGATGAGGCTCAAAGTAGAGTCGGTCATCAGCGAGTGGAACGAGTCTGGCCACCCTTGGGATGGCCGGGGAGTAGCGCAACGCCGTAAGCGACCAAGATTCACAATTAGCACCTAATCAAGGCCCGGCCCCAAAAGCCGGGTTTTATTGCCCAATGAGGCCCTCAAGAGGCCCGACGCCACCTCTGGCGAGGTCAGATTTTTTTTGTGTAGCACGGAACGTTTTGATGGCGCTATGATCCTGATAGGTTGCTAACTAAACAAACATGGAAGACCGTGATTATGAAAACCGTTCTAGCTGCTGCAGCACTGTCCCTTGTCGCTGCGTCTGCCGGAGCAGCTGAGCTTTCCGGGGCGCTGGGTGCGACAAGTCAAGGCGGCATTACGGCGCGTGCAGGCGTTGGCTTTAACTGGGACAAAAGCTGGTTTGAATCCAGTACTGGCCGTCTAACCGGTTACTGGGATGCTGGGTATACCTATTGGGAAGCAGGAGATGCTTCCGGTGGCGCTCACTCGCTGTCCTTTGCGCCAGTTTTCGTTTACGAGTTCGGCAGCGGTAACGTGAAGCCATTCGTTGAGGCTGGCATCGGCCTGGCGGTCTTCTCCGGTACGTCCGCAGGTGACCAGGACTTTGGTTCGGCCTTCAACTTCGAAGACCGCATCGGTGCGGGCTTGAAGATCGGCGAGACGCAGAAGGTTGGCATCCGAGCGATTCACTACTCCAACGCTGGCATTAAGCAGCCCAACGACGGTATCGAGTCGTACTCGCTGTTCTACAGCCACCAGATTTAAAAAAGCACGATCCCTCTTTGCCCGCCCTGTGCGGGCTTTTTGTGCGGATGACACGCTCAGGCAGCTGGGCTAAGTCGGTAGTGGCGTCGATCAAAGCCGTGCGCTCCCTGATCGGCTACGCGATGAGAGTCTGGGGTACGTGACCCAGCGATCCAGACCAACAAGCCGGGTAAGAACCGGCCCTCCGCACCCATTCCAAGCCTCGGTATCTGCCGGGGCTTTTTCGTTTCTGGAGCATCACCTATGGCCGAGCCAAGTACCGGCGCCCTTGCAGTGACCGGCGTACTTGCCAGCGTTGGCCTGGGAGCTGCCTTTCCTCAGTTGGATCTGGCCACCCTGGTGGGAGCGTTCGGCGGGGCTTTCTTCTACGTTGTGTTCGCCAAGGACATCAGCACTTGGCGCCGCGTCGGTTATCTGCTGGCTGGATGGATTGGTGGCTACTTCGGCGCCGCTGAGCTGATGGGGCGCGCCTGGACGCAGACGGCTGGCTTTGCCGCGTTCACTTGCGGCGTCCTGTGTGTGGTCACGTTCTCCGGCTTGCTGGAGTGGATGCAGACCGGCCAGATGCCGCGCTGGCTGCAGTGGGTCTTCCGCCTGCGAGCCAGGAAGGAGGGTTGAATGGTTGCTGTCATCCAGGCCGCCCTGTGCGCCGTCATCTTCGTGATGATCGGCCTGCGCTATCGGCCATACCCCGATGCCCGCTACAAGCTGGGCGTTTCCCTGATGGCCTGGGCGGCCTGCGCGGTCACCGGCATGCAGTGCGTCAGTCTCATTGGCCGCATGGTGCTCCATGACGAGTTCGCCGACGTGTCCTGGTTCAACACCGCGTTCTACCTACTGGCCGCCATCTTGGTGTGCCGGGCTAAGGGGAACGTCGCCAAGATTGTGCGAGTGGACTGACCCGCGCCACAAATTCGAGTTGCGCCGTTTCGTGGCGCGCTAACCCATGCCCCTCATAGCGAGGCAACAAGTCTCAAGGATTCTCTATGGCGCTGACAGCAAAACAGCAGCGCTTCGTCGACGAGTACCTGAAAGACCTGAATGCCACGCAGGCCGCTATACGCGCCGGGTACAGCAAAAAGACAGCTGCTTCCATCGGGCAGGAGAACCTGAGAAAACCTGAGATTGAAAAGGCTCTCAGGTCGGCCACGCAGGAGCGCTCAAAACGAACGGCGATAACGCAGGATTATGTGCTGTCCGGGATCGTCGAGGTCGTTGAGCGTTGCCGCCAGGTCGCCCCGGTGCTCGACAGGTCAGGCGAACAGATCCTGGTGGAGACGCCCACTGGCGAACTTGCTCCGGCATTCGAGTTCGATGCCAAGAACGTGCTAAAGGGCCTTGAGTTGCTTGGCAAGCACCTGAACCTCTTCGCTGAGAAGGATGCGCTGGATATTGAGCTCAAGCGGCTTGAAGTCGAAAAGCGCAAGGCAGAGATCAAGCGCCTGCAGGATGGTGGCGGTGATGATGGCCTAACCCCGCAGCGGGTAGAGGTGATTGTCCGGGACGCGAGGAAGCCAGATGCCGACGCTTAACGTCCCGCAGTCCAAATTCATCAACATGCCGCATAAGTTCCGTGGCTTCGTGGCTGGCTTCGGCTCAGGAAAGACCTGGGTGGGCTGCGCAGGCATCTGCAAGCACGTATGGGAGTGGCCTCGGATCAACTCCGGCTACTTCGCCCCGACGTACCCGCAGATTCGCGACATCTTCTTCCCGACCATCGAGGAGGTAGCTTTCGACTGGGGCCTGAAGGTCAAGACGAAGGAGAGCGACAAGGAGGTCGAGTTCTACAGCGGCGGCCAGTACCGCAGCACGACCATCTGCCGCTCGATGGAAAAACCTCAGACCATTGTGGGCTTCAAGATCGGGCACGCCCTGGTCGACGAACTCGATGTTCTGCCCGCGCTGAAGGCTGAACACGCCTGGCGCAAGATCATTGCCCGGATGCGCTACAACGTGCCTGGGCTGAAGAACGGCGTGGACGTGACGACGACCCCCGAGGGGTTCAAGTTCGTCTACCAGCAGTTCGTGAAGCAGCTGCGCGAGAAGCCAGCGCTACAGGGCATGTACGGCCTGGTTCAGGCCAGCACCTTCGACAACGAGCTGAACCTGCCGCCTGACTACATCCCGTCGCTGATGGAGTCTTACCCGGCTCAGTTGATCCTGGCATACCTGAATGGCCAGTTCGTCAACCTGAACTCCGGATCGATCTACCACGCTTATGACCGGAAGCTGAACTCCTGCTTCGACACCGTAGAGCCTGGAGAGCCCCTGTTCATCGGCATGGACTTCAACGTCGGCAAGATGGCGGCGATCACGCACGTCAAGCGCGCAGACGGAAAGCCCAGGGCGGTGGATGAACTCATTGATGGCTTCGACACCCCGGACATGATCCGGCGCATCAAGGAGCGCTACTGGCGGCACAACGGCCGTGACTACGAGAAGACCTGCGAGATCCGGATCTACCCGGACGCCTCGGGCGGGTCGCGCAAGTCGGTGAATGCCAGCGAGACGGATATCGCCATTCTGCGCCAGGCCGGGTTCAGCGTGATCGCGCCCGATGCCAACCCGCCAGTTAAGGACCGGATCAACGCCATGAACGCGATGTTCTGCAACGCGAATGGCGAGCGGCGTTACCTGATCAACCCGCTGCGCTGCCCGACCTATGCGGACGGCCTGGAGCAGCAGGTATGGGCCGCCAACGGAGAGCCCGACAAGAAGTCTGGCGTGGACCACGCGAACGATGCGGGCGGCTATTTCATCCACCACGACTACCCAATTGAACGACCGGTCTTCACGACCCAATCCCTGAGAATGTGACCATGAGCGATAACCCGAGCATCACGCTGCCCGCTGTCGACGCGATGCGCGCCTACTGGGCCGTGATCTCGCCACTCATAGGCGGAACCATGGCGATGCGGGCGGCGGGGAAGGTCCTGCTGCCGCAGTACCCAGCCGAAGACGACGAGGCCTACAAAGAGCGCCTGCGCCTCTCGACCCTGCTGCCGGCGTACTCCGAGACCGTGGGCAACATGACCTCCCGCGTGTTCGCCGAGCCGCTGCAGGTGGGTGACGATGTGCCAGAGGCCATTGTCGAGATGACCAAGGACATCGACCACGCCGGCAATGACCTGAACTCCTGGGCGGTCGGGTTCTTCACTGAGGGGCTGAGCCACGGCCTGTGCCATGCCTTCGTCGACCACCCGCCAGCGGGCGAGCTGAAGACCCAGGCAGACGAGCAGGCCGCTGGCGTGCGCCCCTATGTGGTGATGGTGAGGCCTGAGCAGGTACTGGGCTGGCGCTCCAAGGGCGGCGTGCTGACCATGGTCCGCTACATCGAGGTGGTCGAGGAGGAAGATGGCGAGTTCGGCGCGAAATGCGTCGAGCAGATTCGCGTGCTGGAGCCTGGCTCTTGGCGAACCTATCGCAGGTCGGCCAAGGCCGCACGGGGCAAGCAGGCCGCAGCCGGCGGTACCTGGGAGCTGCACGAGGAAGGCACCAACAGCCTGACCGCGATCCCATGGGTCACTTTCTACACGGGCCGGACCGGCTTCATGACGGCCAAGCCGCCGCTGATTGAGCTGGCGCACCTGAACGTGAAGCACTGGCAGAGCCAGAGCGACCAGGACAACATTCTTCACGTGATCCGCGTCCCGATCCTGGTTCGCATCGGCATCCAGACCCAGTACGACAACCAGGGGAAGGTGATCCCGCCAGAGTTCAAGGTTGGCACCGGCCAACTGACCGATCTGCCCAAGGACGGTGACCTCAAGTACGTTGAGCACACCGGCAAGGCCGTCGAGTCGGGCCGCACCGCGCTGCAGGACCTGATCAACGAGATGCGCATGGCCGGGGCCAAGCTGCTGACGCCGGACAAGACGGCCACCAAGACCGCGACACAGGCGGAGGAGGAGGCGGCACAGGAGCTGTCCCCACTGGCGCGCATGGCGAACCACTTCGCCGACTGCTTGGCGCAACTGCTCCAGTTCATGGCCGATTATCGCGGCCTGGGTGACGGCGGAACCGTCGAGATGCGCGGTAACTTCGATGTCGACTACATACCGGAGGTGTCGCTGCCGACGCTGGTCTCCATGGCTAATGCTGGCATGATCAGCAAGGAGACGCTGTTCACCGAGATGCAGCGCCGCGGTGTGATCAGCGACGAATATGATTGGGAAGAAGAACTGGCGAAGATTGAGGCCCAGGGCCCGGCCCTCGGAATGCTGTGATGAAGACGGCCAACGAGAAGCTGCTGAACGAGCTGATTGGGCATGAGGTCGACCTATCCAGGCTGAGCAACAGCCAGGTTGTGACGATCATCAAGATCCTCAACAGCAAGGACGCTGACCTGCGCGCCGCGCTGATCGAGGCCATCGACAATCTCGGCACCGACTTGTCGGCCGCAGCTGTCGATATCGCCCTGGCGGCGGTGCTGAGGATCAACCGGCAGACCCTCGTCGAGATCCGCCTAGCCATGGACCAGATGACCGATGAACTGGTCAGCTACGAGCTGGCGTTCCATCAGAGCACGCTTCGCGCCGTTCTCCCGGCCCTGGTACAGGAGGCATACCCAGTCGCTTCCCCTGCGTTCAGCGCGGTGAAGGCGATCGCCCAGGCCCGACCGTTCCAAGGGCGCCTGCTGAGGGAGTGGATGACTGGCATCGAATCCAGCCGCGCTGCCGCAGTGCGCGATGCCGTGCGCTCGGGCGTGGTCGAGGGGCGTACCACTGCCGAGATCGTCCGCACGGTCATGGGCAGCCGGGCTCAGCAATACGCCGACGGTGCCCTCCAGAAGGCCAGGCGCGACGTCGAGGCGGTAGTGCGGTCTGCGGTTTCCCATACCGCCGAAACGGCCAGCGATGCAGCGTATGAGGCGAACAGCGACATCATCAGCCACGTTGAGTGGCTCAGTACGCTGGACAACCACACGTCGAGCGACTGCCGGATCCGCGACCGGCTGCCCTACACCCTGGGCACCTACAAGCCCATTGGCCACACGATCCCGTGGCTGGCCGGGCCCGGGCGCATTCACTTCTGCTGCCGATCCTCGAAGGTTCCGGTGCTCAAGAGCGCCAAGGCCCTGGGATTTGGCGACGGTGCAACGCGGGCGAGCATGGACGGCCAGGTGCCGGAGTCGACCACCTACGCCGAATGGCTGAGCAAGCAGTCAGCAGCGCGCCAGGACGAGATCCTCGGGCTCGAACGTGGCCGGCTGATGCGTGAGGGTGGGCTGAAGCTCAGTGCGTTCTACAACGACAAGGGAAAGCTACTCACGCTTGCGCAACTGCAGGAGCGGCTCAAGTAACACCGCGCCACGAATCCATCACCTGCGATTTCGTGGCGCGCAACTTCAAGGCCTCGCCTCGTGCGGGGCTTTTTTCTGCCTGCGGTTCGGATGGACGGGGCGCAACTGGGGCCGGATGGCTCATCAACTGGCCGGATGGCCCAGAGAGACGAGATGAAACTCAAAACCGTTGAAGTGGATGGCAAGCAGTACGCCGTGATCGAGGATGGCAAGCCGGTCTACGTCGAGGACGATGGCAAGGAGGTCGCCTTCGATGCCGTGGGCACCCGCAACACCATCACCCGGCTGAATGCCGAGGCCAAGTCGCACCGTGAGCGCGCCGACGGCTTCGAGAAGACCGCAAAGGCGTTCGAAGGCATCGAGGATGCCGCAGCCGCCAAGAAAGCACTGGAAATCGTCGCCAACCTCGACGCCAAGAAGCTGGTGGATGCCGGCGAGATCGAGAAGGTGAAGGGCGAAATCAGCAAGGCCTTCCAAGCCCAGCTGGATGAAGCCAACGGCAAGGCGCAGACGCTCGAGCAGCAACTGTATGCCGAGAAGATCGGCGGCAGCTTCGCGCGCTCCCAGTTCATCGCCGAGAAGATGGCAGTTCCCGCTGACATGGTCCAGGCCGCCTTCGGCAGCAACTTCAAGATCGAGGAAGGCAAGGTCGTCGCCTACGACGCCCAGGGCCAGAAGATCTTCAGTCGTTCCCGCCCGGGTGAACTGGCCGACTTCAACGAAGCACTCGAAACCCTCGTCTCGCAGTACCCCCATCGCGACCACATCCTGAAGAGCTCCGGCGCCAATGGCGGCGGCGCCCCGAACGGCGGTGGCCAGCACAAAACCACGAAGGGCAACTTCGGTGGCACCAAGGCTGAGCGCCTGGAAGCCATCAAGGGCCTGACTGCAAGCGAATAAGGAGGCCCAATGGCCCTTTCGAACATGAAGGTGTTCAACGAATACCTCAAGCGCACCACCATCGAGACCCTGGCTCAGGATGTCGAGAAGTTCAACGCATCCTCGGCCGGCGCCATCCGCCTCACCACCCAAGGCATCGACGGCGACTTCCTGCAGGAATCGTTCTGGGCCGGCCTGCACGGTGCCCAACGTCGTGTCGACCGCTACGCTACCAACGGCACCCAGGCATCCACGCCGCTGGCCCAGAAGCAGTACGACTCGGTGAAGATCGCCGGCGGCTTCGGCCCGATCCTGTGGGAGCCTTCCCAGCTCTCCTGGATCCAGAAGAACCCGGAAGAAGCGCTGGAAGTGATCAGCCGCAACCTGTCCGAAGCCATCATGGCTGACCAGCTGAACACCGCCATCTCGGCCCTGGCCGGCGCCATCGGTAACCAGCCGAGCGCTACCAACGACGTTTCGGCGACCGCTGGCGTGACCTACGTCGCGATCAACAACGCTCACGCCCTGTTCGGTGACGCCTCGCAGCGCCTGGTGGCCCAGGTCATGACCGGCGCCATGTATCACAAGCTGGTCGGCCAGAACCTCGCCAACGCCGAGCGCCTGTTCCAGTTCTCCGGTGTGCAGGTGGTCGACATCCTTGGCAAGGCAGTGATCATCACCGACGCCCCGGCGCTGTACGAGGCCGGCACGCCGAACAAGCAGAAGGTGCTCAGCCTGGCCGACGGCGCCGCGGTGGTGATGGATGGCTCCGACCTGATCACCAACATCGAGACCTCCAATGGCAAGGAGCGCATTGAGACCACCATGCAGGCCGACTACACCTTCGGCCTGGGCCTCAAGGGGTTCACGTGGGATGTGGCGAACGGCGGGAAATCCCCAACCAATGCTGAGTTGTCGACTGGCACGAACTGGGGCCTCGTGGCAAATAGCATCAAGGCAAGCGCTGGTGTAATCACCATTGGCGATGCGACTAAGTAAGCATGTAAAATGACCCTGCCAGGACAGCCCATTGCAAGGGGTTTTCAGCGCCAACACGCTGGATTACTGGCACCTATTGAGGCCGTGTTGGAGGCTGCATGCTTACTCAAGAACAGCTGTTCGAGAATCTGCACTACAACCCTGAAACAGGGGTGTTCACGAGGCTGGTAACGACATCCAATCGGAGTGTTGCTGGCAGCATTGCTGGTGGATATGGAGCTAACGGATATTTCCGTGTTTCGCTTCTCGGTAAACGATACTTCGCGCACAGGCTGGCCTGGTTCTACATGACTGGAGAATGGCCTGACGAAATAGATCATGTGAATTGCATTAGGGATGACAATCGCTTCTGCAATCTGCGAGTAGCCAGCCGAAAGCAGAACAGCACGAACATGCTGTTGAAGCCAAGCAATACCAGCGGATTCAAGAATGTAAGCTTCGACAAAGCGAAAGGTAAGTGGATCGCTCGCGTGAGGCTCAATGGGAAAAGGAAGAACCTTGGCTTGTTCGAGAGTCCGGAGGACGCCTACCAGGCATGGCAAAGGTGCGCAGAGCCTCATGATCGAGAGTTCTTCAACCCTGGATGACAAGCAAATTACAAGAACCGGCTAAGGCCGGTTTTTTCATTTCTGGAGACCGATATGCCTGAGAAGATCGTTTACGAGCAACACCCGGTCAGCGCCGAGCGCAAAGCCGAACTGCGTCAGAAGGGCTACAAGATCATCGATGCCCGTTTCGCGCCCGATGGCTACGAGCACCCTGAGCCCCTGAAGGAGGCCAAGGGCTCGAAGACTGGTAAGTCCGCTGCCGAGAAGAAGGCCGCCGAAGAAGCCGAGCTGAAGGCAAAGCTGCAGGCCGCCTTGAACGAAAAGGGCGTGCAATTCAGCCCTGAAGCCAGCGCGGAAGATCTGCAGAAGCTGCTGGACGAGGCCAAGTAATGACCATCTACATCACCGTCGAGCAGGTAGACGCCCTGCTTGGGCCGACCTGGGCGCCCGACGACCAGAAGGCACGGGCGGTGCTGATGGCCAACACCTGGCTCACCAATCTCGGCCTGCCTGAGCTCGACCCGGTACCGGACGACATCATCCAGGCCGGCGCAGAGATCGCCCGAGAGGCTGCGACTGGCAACATCTATGGCCGCAAGGAGACCGGTGTGTTGGCCAAGTCGGTTAACGCTGACGGTGTATCCAGCAGTAAAACCTACTCGGAATCCTCTCGCACTATCAGCGCCGGCGAGTCCTTCGCTTTGGCGCTGCTCGCGCACTACCTACGTAAAAGCGGCCAGACCAAGGTCGTGAGGGGTTGAAATGGGACTTCGGGATGAACTGCAGGCCGACCTTGCCCTGGCCTTCGATACGGATCTGGCCGACGCGGTAGCCGCCGTTGATGGCAGCAGATCGGTGCCGGGGGCGTATGACCCCGAAAAGGGCGGGAGCACACCGGCGACAACGCTGTACTACACCGGGCGCGGTGTCTTCGGTCGGTACCAGGACCGTGAGATCGACGGCACGCGGATCCTGGCGTCCGACGTGCGCCTGAAGGTGCTGCAGAACGAACTGCACTTGAAGGATGGCGAAGCGGTCACGGAAGAACCTGTCGCGCCCGCGATCGATGACCGCATCAGCGGCTACCGGATCATGAACGTAGCGCAGGATCCGGCCAAAGCCGCCTGGACCATTCAGTTGAGGAAGTGACCATGGCTCGCGGCTCGCACATGACCAGCCGCTACGGCGGACTGGACGGCAGCTTTTCAGCGCAGCTTGAACAGTTCGCTGAAGCGGCCAAGGAGGCGATGGACCTGACCTTCAGAGAGGTCGTAATCATGGTTGGCCGGAGGCTGGTGACCATGTCGCCGGTTGGTAACCCTGACCTCTGGAAAGTGAACATCGAGGCTCAGGGCAGCGCAGCGGAGCAGATAGCGGCCTACAACGCGAAGGCGGCGGCCATCAATGCTGGCATTACCTCCGACCAGGCCAACTACACCAAGAGCGGAAGCCTGAAGGGAGGCCTGCGGCTTCGCAAGCCACTGACCAAGCGCGAGCAGCGTGAAAACTTCGGGTTTGGCGTTCGCAAGGTTGGCCAGGGCTACGTGGGTGGCCGATTCCGCAGCAACTGGCAGCTCACCACCGGCGTTCCCGCTGCTGGCGAAATCGAAGACATCGAGAGCGCCGGTGAGACGTTGGACAGGCTTTTTCTGGCTGCCAGTGATCTCTCCGCTGGAGAGGTCGCCTATATCGTCAACAACCTGCCGTATGCCATCCCCTTGGAGTACGGACACAGTTCACAGGCGCCAGGCGGCATGGTGCGCGTCACCGTAGCCGACTTCCAGCGCATCGTCGAAGAAGCCATCAGGATCCATCGATCATGAGCCAAGCACGTGCCCGACAGGCCATCGAGATCAAGCTGATGGCCTGGGCCACGGCGCGCCCTATTCGGGTCGCAAACTTCGAGCAAGGATTCGAGGCCGGGCCAGACGAAACCTATCTGCAAGCATTCCAACTGCCGGCGGGCACTACCTGCCGATACCTGGGCGGCGAAGCCTACGAGTACACCGGCGTCTACCAGGTGAGCATCGTCTGCCCGGCGGGCCAGCCTCTGGAAACCGCTGAAGCCCTGGTGCACGAGCTTTCGAGCCTCTTCCGCGTGGATTCGGTGCTCAGCCGCAACGGTTTCGAGGGCTTGGTCACCGAGCCAATTGACCAGGGCCCCACCATACCCGAGTCGGCGACTTACACGGTCCCGGCCAGCTTCACTTACCGCGGAGTCGCGGACCAACCGCCCGCTGGGGCATAACCAACCGCCGTCCGGCGGGCTTTCAAGAGGAACCACACCATGGCCGCACGCTTCCCGCTGCCGAACGGCGCTATCGTTGAGATCGCCGCGACCCTGGGGGCCGCCGTCCCCTTCACCGCAATCACCAACGCTGCGCCGCCAGTGCTGAGTGCAGTAGGCCACGACCTCACCGCGCAGGATATCGTGCTAATCGACTCCGGCTGGGCCAAGCTCACCGACCGCGCCGCGCGCGTGGTGAACCCCCTGACCGACAGCTTCGGCCTGGGCAGCATCAGCACCTCCAATGCCGAGATCTACACTCCAGGCGCTGGCCTGGGCTCGGTGATCCCGGTCACCGACTGGGTGCAGATCTCGAAAGTTACCGGCTTCACCCCCTCGGGCGGTGAGCAGCAGTTCGCCACCGTCGGCTACCTCGAGGACGATGACGACCGCCAATTCCCGACCAACCGCAACCCGCTGAGCCTGGCCATCGTGGTCGAGGACCAGCCGGCCGCTGCCTACGTGGGCGCTGTCGAAGGCTTCGACGAGTCCAAGGAGCTGACCGTGGTCCGCCTGAAGCTGCGCAACGGCGATCAGATCCTGTACCCGGGTTACGTCAGCATCACCACCACTCCGACCATGGAGCGGAACAACATCATGACCCGTACCATCAGCGTCGGCCTGTCCGGTCGTCCGCTGCGCTACCTGGCCGTGTAAGGAGCCACCATGCCGAAGATCAAGATCGCGCAGAACCCGACGTTCACCGCCGTGGTGCAGGTTCCGCGCATTGGCACCGAGCCGGCGCCGGTGGAGTTCCAGTTCCGCTACATGGATCGTGTGGCCCTGTCCGCAATGTTCGACCGTTGGAACAAAGCGCGCGACGCCTGGGCTGAGAAGGTCCAGAAGGGTGGGGCAACCTTGGAGGAGGTCACCACCGGTGAAATCGCCCTGCAGTCCGAACAGTTGGGCGAGATCGTCACGGGCTGGGATCTGGAGGACGAGTTCAGCGCCGAGGCCATCACCGACTTGGTGCGCACCTGCACCGGCGCTCCGAAGGCGGTGATCGATGCCTACCAGGCCGCCTACAGCCCGGCTCGCCTGGGAAACTGAGGGCGGCGGCCCGGGCCTGCTACGAGCGCGGCCCGTCCGCCGAGCAACTGGCGGCGCTGGGGCTGAACCTCGATGACATTGAGGAAGAGGTGGTAGAGGTCTGGTCAGATGCATGGCCAGCCTTCCGCCTGTTCGATGCCTTGGGCACACAGTGGCGGGTGGCTTCAGGCGGCCCGTCCGGCCTGGACTACACCGCCATCCCCGCAACTGCCTCAATGCTTGGCATCAATCGCCGCGACCTAACCGACATTTTCCCCGATCTCCGCGTCATGGAGGTTGAGGCCTTGGCCGTCATGGCCGAATCGATGGAGTAGATCATGACCACCATTGCCTCTCTCGGTCTACAGATCGACTCCGGTGATGCCGTCGAGGCCAAGGACAACCTCGACCAACTGACGGACGCCGGCAAGCGCAGCGAGGAATCGGCTGGGAAAACCGGGCGCGCCTGGGAGACTGCCCTGGGCAGCCTTCAGGGTGACACCCGGCAGATCGTGCAGGAGCTTCAGGCGCTCAACGCCAAGCAGACCGAGTTAGCACAACAGATGGCCACCGTGGGGCGCGCCGTCACCAACGCCTCCACTGCGTTCAGCAGCGCTGCAGCGAACATGGGGGCATTTCGGGCCGAGGCCGCACAGGCGGGCAAGGTGCAGGAGGCGCTCACCAGCGCCACGGATGCCGGCGCCCAGGCTGGTCGGCGAGCTGCCGAATCCGCCGACGAGCAGCAAGCAAGGATCCTGGCGGTGGCCAAGGCCTCGCTGGAGGCTAGCCAGTACGTGCAGTCGCTCAACCGGGCGACCGAGCACAGTGCCGAGGTCACCGCCCAGGCGAACGCCGTTCTATCGGACAGTGCTAGCCGCCAGGCATCCATCAACAGCCGTGCTCAAGCCCTCATCGCCACGGAAGAGCGACAGGCGGAGGCGGCGAAGAAGGCCGCCGGCGCTCACCGGGAAGAAGGCCAGGCGCTCGAAGAACTGCTGGGCAAGATCGACCCGACCATCGCGGCCATGAGCCGGCTGGACCAGATGGAGCAGAAGCTGAAGGGCTTCCGCACCAGCGGCGCGCTCGATGCGGAGACCTTCGGCGAGTACCAGGCGAAGATCGACCAGGCGCGTGCGGCCTTGGGCGGTGCCGATACCGCGCTAAACAAGACAGGCATGACGGCCAAGGCAACGGCTGCGGCATTGCGCGGCGTGCCGGCGCAGTTCACTGACATTGTGGTGTCCCTCCAGGGCGGCCAGGCACCGCTCACTGTGCTCTTGCAGCAGGGCGGGCAGCTCAAGGACATGTTCGGGGGCGTGGGCCCGGCCGTGAAGGCCCTGGGCGGCTACATCATGGGCCTGGTGAACCCGTTCACTGTCGCCGCAGCTGCCGTTGGCGTGCTGGGCTATGCCTACTACAAGGGCAGTGAAGAGGCAGTAGGCTTCCAGAAGGCCTTGATCACCACCGGCAACGTGGCAGGCACTACTGCTGACCGGTTGTCTGGGATGGCTGCTCAGGTATCGGCCACGGTGGGGACCACCGGCGCCGCTGCTGAGGTGCTGACTCAGCTGGCCGGTAGCGGAAAGGTTGCCGCCGGAAGCTTTGTCGAGATCACCGAGGCTGCGCTTGAATGGCGGGATGCTACAGGCCGCGCAGTGGAGGAGACCGTCGCAGAGTTTGTAAAGATCGGCAAGGACCCGGTCGCAGCGGCCAAGGAACTGAACGAGCAATACAACTTCCTCACTGCTTCCACCTACTCGCAGATCGTTGCGCTTAAGGAGCAGGGCGACACCATCGGGGCCGCCAAGCTGCTCACCGACACCTACGTCGATACCATCAAGAACCGCAGCAAAGAGGTCACCGAGAACCTGTCGATCTGGGAGCGTGGATGGAAGTCGCTGAAAGGCGAGGTAGCTGCCACTGTCGACGCCCTCAATGATGTTGGCCGGGATCAGGACATCGCGAGCCGGATCGTTGATATGCAGCGCCAGGTCGCCGCAGCGCAGAGCGCTGTGAATGCCGACGCTGACGACATCGATGCCCAGAAGAAGCTCACCAACGCCAGCCTTGAGCTGAAGGGGTTGATCCAGCAGCGCGACACTATGGCAGCAATTGCCAGTGCCCGCGCTTTGGATGCGCAACAGCAGCAGGCGGCAATTGTCGCGATGGGCAAAGTCGACGCGCTGGAAAAATCGGCATGGACGAACGCCGAGAAGCGTGCCGAAAAGATCAAGGAATACAGGAAGTCGCTCGATGACATCAGGGAAAAAAATCCCAATGATGAGCGGCTGAAGCCGGAGCGAATCGCGCGGGTCGAAGCCGACATCGCCAAGCAGTTCAAGGATCCGGCCGGCCGCACAGGGTCAGTTGACCTCTCCGGTTTCAACGACCAGAAGAACGCGCTGAGCGCTATTCTGGCTGAGTACAAGAACCACCAGAAGGAACTGGACGCGGCGCAGAAGGCTGGGCTGATATCCCAGGAGTCGTACGCAGCCCAACGGGCCGCAATCATCGAGCAGCAGAAGGCTGAAGTCGTAAATGCTTACGAGGCCGAGATCAAGGCGTTGGAGGAAGCCAAGGGTCGAAGCAGCACCAGCGCTCAGCAGCGAATCCAGCTCGACCAGAAGATCGCCGATGCCCGCGCTGCCATGGTCAAGGCTCAGAAGGACGCCGACACAGAACTGGCGGTGCTGGCGACCAACGAACAGGGTCGGCTGGCCAAGCAGGCCAGGGCAGTGCAGACCTACACCGACGCCCTTGACCAGCAGGTCCTGGCGCTGAGGTTGCAGGGCCAGCGCTCGGCCGATGGCCTTGGGCTCGGTGATCGGCAGCGCGGCCTGCAGGATCAGCAGAACGGCATCACCGACCGGATGAACCAGCAGCGCCTGGACCTGGCCAATCAGTACGGCGACGGCTCCCGCGGCATGACCCTCGATGAGTACAACCAGAAGCTGGCAGCCCTGAGCAAGACCGAGAAGGACCTGCAGGAAACCACCATCGCCAACTACGACCAAATGACGGTCGCGCAGGGCGATTGGCGCAAAGGTGCATCCTCCGCTTTCCAGAACTACCTGGACCAAGCCCGTGATGTCGCTGGGCAGACGAAGTCGCTATTCACCGGCGCCTTTACCAGCATGGAAGATGCGGTCGTGAACTTCGCTATGACCGGCAAGTTCTCGTTCTCGGACTTCACCAAGTCGATCCTTGCGGACATGGCGCGGATTGCCACTCGGCAGGCGGCCTCCGGTTTGCTATCCAGCATCGCCGGCACTGCGCTGGGTGCATGGTTCGGTGGTGGCGCGGGCGCTGCCTCGTCCGGAGCTTCGGGGGCGGCCAGCGCAGCGGGCTCGAGCGGTTTTGACTACGGCTTGGGCAGTGCGTCATCGGGCATGACCTACACCCCGACGTTCTCGGATGGCGGCTTCACAGGTGAGGGTGGCAAGTACGACCCTGCCGGTATCGTCCATGCGGGTGAGTTCGTGCTTCGTCGTGAGGTTGTGAGCCAGCCTGGCATGCTCGGCTATCTCGAAATGCTCAACACCCGAGGCTATGCCGACGGCGGCTTGGTCACACCGCTTGTAGTTCCTCGGCAGGTATCCGGTCAGGCTGCGAGTGGAGCATCCATCCAGGTCAGCGCGGCTGTCAGCGTCAGCACTCAGGATCAGAGCGGGCAGGGCATGGAGCTCGACCAGGCACTGCTTCAGCAGAACATGCATAAGCAGATTCAGGCTGCTGCTGAAAAGGCAGTGGCCGATTCCTGGCGCCCCGGAGGCCTGAGTTACCGCAACGTAAATAGGAGAGGCTGATGGCAATCGAAACGTTTCGTTGGGCCACCCAGCGGGGCGAGACGCCTGACATCTTGTACCGTGTGAGGGAGTCCCGTTTCGGCGACGGCTACCGCCAGGTGGTCGGTGATGGCCCCAACAACAAGGAAGACAGCTATCCGGTGACCATCACCGGCGGAAAGGCCAGGACCAAGGATGTCATGGACTTCTTCGACCGTCACGCCGGCGCAAAGGCGTTCCTCTGGACCACGCCACTGGGTGAGCTAGGCCTATTCACCTGCAAAGACCCGAAGCCAACCCCGTTGGGCGGCGACCAGTTCAAGGTCGCTGCCACCTTCGAGCGGGCTTTTCACCCGTAAGGAACATCCATGTCACTGACACACGATACCCAGTTGCTCGAGCCGGGAAGCGAAGTGCTGTTGTTCGAACTCGACGGCTCGGATTGGGGAGCCGACATCCTCCGGTTCCACGGGCACGCGATTCCGCACACGCCGGAAGAACTGGAGGCTGCTGGCGCAGATGCTGACCAGCTCCCTGCCAAGTCGATCTGGTGGCAGGGCCAAGAATATGGCGCCTGGCCGATGCAGATCGAGGGGATCAGTGCCAACTCGGACGGTACCGCGGTGCGTCCGAATCTCTCGGTAGGCAACGTTAACGGTCGTATTACCGCCTTGTGCCTCGCCTTCGATGACCTTCTGGAGTTCAAGCTGACCATTCGGCACACGCTGAAGCGGTACCTAGACGCAGAAAACTTCCCTCAAGGTAATCCTGAGGCCGATCCGACCGAGGAGAGCATCGAGGTCTGGTTTCTTGATCAGAAGGTCTCCGAGAACGGGGGCGTGGTGGCCTGGGAGTTGGCCAGCCCCGGCGACGTCGGTGGTGAGACCATTGGCCGGCAGATGACTCAGCTTTGCCACTGGGCCATGACCAACGGATACCGCGGCCCTGACTGTGGTTACACCGGGCCCTACTACGACATGGACGGCAACCCGACCGATGACCCCGCGAAGGACCAGTGCAACGGCTGTCTCGACAGCGGCTGTATCGTCCGCCATGGCACCGGTAACCCCATACCCTTCGGCGGCTTTCCTGCCGTGTCCCTGATTGCCAGGAGCTGATCATGCGGAAGCACATCCTTGCCGCCGTGCAGCAGCACGCCGCGGCAGAGTACCCGCGCGAGTGCTGTGGGCTGCTGCTGGCGGTCGGGCGCAAGCAGGTCTACTTCCCGTGCACCAACACGGCTACCGAGCCGACCGAGGAGTTCCGGATTGCCCCGGAGCAGTACGCCGAGGCGGAAGACCGGGGCCAGGTGATCGGCATCGTTCACTCGCACCCGGACGCGACCAGTCGGCCGTCGCCGCGCGACCTGGCCATGTGCGAGGCCACCGGTCTGCCTTGGCACATCCTGTCGTGGCCGGAGGGCGACCTGCGCACTATTACGCCGACTGGCGAGACAGCGCTGCTGGGGCGGCCATTCGTGCACGGCGCATGGGATTGCTGGCAGATCTGCGCAGACTGGTATGCGCGGGAATGGGGGCTGGAGTTCCCGGCCTACGCGCGGGAAGAGGGGTGGTGGGAGAGAGCGGAAGGCCCGAGCCTCTATGAGCAGGCTTACGAGACTGCCGGCTTCCATCAGGTCAACCAGCCGCAGCGCGGCGACCTGGTCGTCATGGCCGTGGGGCGCACCGCGCACCCGAACCATGCCGGTATCTACCTCGGTGCAGATCCGGCTCTGCCCGGCGAGCGGACCGAGGTGTTCGGTCTAGGACCTTTCCTGTTGCACCACCTGTACGGCAGGCCATCAGAAATCATCGTGTTCGGCGGGCCGTGGCTCGACCGGACGCGCCTTTTGTTGCGTCATCGAGACGCGAAATGAAGCGGCCAGGCCGCAGGGGGAGCTATGAGTACCAAAGGAAATAGTGAGAGCACACCTCATTCAATCGCTTATATTCGTTCTGCGAGTTGGAAGGCTGGCGCAAGCGGCTGGGAGCTAGCGCCAGATGGATCGATCACTATTAATGGTAACCCGATCAAGCAAGCCCGTTCTGTTTGAGCCATTCAACGGCTTGAGTTTGGTCGTTCGCCAGGAAGCGGAGAGGGCGCTCATACGCCTCCTTCGCCACTGCACCCTGTATGCTTGACGGTGCCTCGCGAATGAACTTCTCCGCCAGCGCTTTCAGGGCGTCGTTGTTGAAATTTGGAGAAGCTTTCAGCGCCAGTGCGATGGCATTCAATGCCATGAAAAGGCCAAGCTCCGCTGGCGTTGTTGTCACTTCAATGCTCACGTAGACCTCCTAGGTCATGATGCCCCAGTCCATGGGCTTTCCGGCAACGGACCGGGGCGGTTCGTTGGGAGGCACAACGCTACTACGTGCAGGACCATGCCATGTACTGGCTTTCCGTCCAGGGTGGATGGGTGGACAGGAAGTGGCTGTACTGGATGCTTTCACAGTCTACCTTTCCAAGCCTCGAGAGATATGCTGATGGCATATTGATCTGAATAGGCTTGGTCATGGATAGCTTCGACATCATTGATGGTAAGCGCGTGCCTGGTACGAAGATCACCTCTGATGAGGTGCTGCTGGGTTCTCACCATGGGAGCATTTCCGTCATCGGCTGCACGTTTGTGATCGCTGGTAGCCATCACGGCTCGTTATCTGTCTCGGGTAACGGCAGGGTGATCGTGGAGGGGCAGCACCATGGCTCAACTTCTCTGTCGGAGGGCAGCCGCCTTGAGGTGGTGGGCAGTAGCCACGGCTCAACAAGCATTGCTGCAGGGTCAATTCTGACTGTTGAGCCTTTCGGGAAGCTAGCTGGCTCTATGCACAACAACGGTCGACTGGTTATCCGTGGAGCATTTGGCGGGGCATACAGCGGGCGCGGAGAGCGCGTTGTCGAGGGTGATGGCTACATTAAGCAGCCTCGAATCGAAGGCGGTGTGCACTACTACGAGTGGTGAGGTGGACAGGCCAGCCCCGCGCTGGCCTTTTTACTTCTGGTGGGCAAGAAAAAGCCCGCAGAGGCGGGCTTCTCAAAACTCAAACTTACTTCTTCTGTTCTTCGCGCTCCTCGCGGAGAAGCCGAACCTGTTCAGCCAATTCACCGATGATGCGGAACATTTCCTTGGGCGCCGGCCCAGAGTACAAGGTCCTTTCGGTGCCATCCTCTGAGACCGAGATGCCATGCAGCGGCCTATCCACGTTTGTCAGCGGGCTGAAGCTAGCCTCCAGGCGAGCAACCAGCTCCGCGTTCACGGATCGTCGGTTTTCATCGGATGCCGCCTTCAGCTGCTCATAGAGCGGATACGGGAGGCGAAATTGGGAGCGGTATATATCGTCAGTCATGTCACTATGTTGACACTACGAAGGCTGGTTCGTATAGTGACGGTGAGTCACTAAGGAGGCACTATGGAGACACTATCTAGAACTCAAGTACGCTTTCCGGGAGATCTGATGGTTTGGGTCAAGCAGCAGGCAAAAGAGCAAGGTCGCTCCATGAATGCCCAGCTGGTCGAAATCATCAAACAAGCCAAAGGAGAGGTCAGACCCAATGAGCGCAAATGAAAAAGCCCCGATCGTTGCAGCGATCAGGGCTTCGAGAAACGAGATCAACTTCGGAGAAGAAATCGTCATGGGCGATAATAGCACAGCTGCATCCAGTGTCATCCCGTTCCGCTCGGCAAAGCTCCTGCTTATCGAGCAAGATGGGCAACCTCATGTCGCAATGAAGCCCGTAGTGGAAGGCATGGGGTTGGCCTGGGCCGCACAGACAGTAAAGCTCAACAGTAACAAGGGCCGTTGGGGTGTTTCGATCATCGAAATACCCTCTGCAAGCGGCATTCAGCAATACCTGTGCATCCCATTGAAGAAGCTTTTCGGATGGCTGATGACGCTGCACCCGAGCAAGGTTCGGGAAGACATTCGCAAGGAAATCCTGGCCTATCAAAACGAGTGCGACGAAGTGCTGTGGTCGTACTGGAATGACGGCGTTGCCGTTCGCCAACATGACCGCAATGCGATGACCGTCATCAACGAACTGATCGGCATGAGTGAGCTGAGCGTCATCAAGGGCCTCATCAGGGATAAGGCCAAAGCGATCGCAGCGGACAAGCGTCAAAGCTTCGCACTGACCATGCACAACCGTCTGCACACTCGTTTCAACGTGCCGCGCACCGAGTTGATTCCGGCCAGCCAGTTCGAAGCCGCCTGCAACTTCATCGCGGCTTACAACGTGCTGGAGGGTGATTTCATCGCAAAGGAGCCGCCGCAACTCCAACTGCCCTTGAGCATCCACTATCCAATTGAGGCCCTGGCAGCGATCCGCGAAGGAATGCTGACTGTCCGCAACGAAAAACAGGCTTGGCTGGATGTGACGCTCGACGATATCCGCGATACGCGAGATGGCACGACGCCGCTGGAGAGCCTGCTTTGGGATCTTGAAAAGGCTGGCTTCGACATTCGCGGCGCCTGGTGGGAACTTCGTACCTACCGCAATAAGCTGCGGGAGATCACCTCGTTTGTGAAAGGCCTTGGCCGGGTGATGGAAGAGCCTCAGCGTTACGCGGTGGATGCGCCGAAAGGGAGGGTTGCAGCATGAGCGCGCTGATGATCGCTGGAATCGAGATTCACCAAGATCAGGAGGGCCGTTTCAGTTTGAACGACTTCCATCGAGCCGCCGGCGGAGAGGATCGGCTCAGCCCTAACCGATGGACCCGTACCGATGGTTACTCCGGATTGATCAATGTGCTAACGCCAGAAATGGCGTTTGCTCCAACGCAGGTGAAGCGCGGCGGGTCCTCCCCGGGAACCTATGCTTGCAAGGAGCTGGTTTACAGCTATGCGATGTGGATCAGCCCAGAGTTCCATATTCGGGTTGTTCGTACGTTCGACTCTGTAGTCTCTCAGGCGTCGAACGACCCGGTGATTCCTATAGAGCGGCGCCTCCCGGCTGCTGCCGACAGTTTTGATGCCTCTTTGAGGATCATCCACAGCCTGGGCCTTGAGGGAAACCAGGCCAAGCTCGCAGCCAATCGGATGGTCAAGGAGACCATTGGCGTGGATGTGATGGAACTGGCCGGCGTGAAGCGCCTGGTCAACGAAGCCCAGGAACTGAACTACACGCCGACCGAGCTTGGCGCGAAGTTCGGCATGAGCGCGGCCAGCATGAACAAACTACTGGCGCAGTGCGGGCTCCAGCATCACGTCACCTACAAGCCAGGCAAGAAGCGCTGGGAGGTCACGCCGGATGGCAAGGAGTACGCCGTCATCACCGATACCGGCAAGCAACACAGCGACGGCAAACCGGTCCAGCAGATCCTGTGGAAGGAGTCGGTTGCTAAGCCGCTCAAGCGCCTGGCTGAGAAGCTTCAGGCTGAAATGCCGGAGGTCGTCGCGCACGGTCTGTCGCGGTAATCATCTGATCGAAGCCGAACCCTGCCTGCGCGGGGTTTTGGTGCTGGCACTGATGATGTTAGATTGCCCTCGCCTACATGGAGGGTTAAGGAATGCGTAATTCGTTGGCGGTCGGGTCAATTCTCGCAATGTCGTTAGTGTCGACGGTATCTTTTGCTGCGAGACCTTCGCAGGAGACGTTGGAGTTCTGTGGTGGAATATCTAAGCTGGCTAACTCGGTTATGACATCTCGTCAAAATGGTGTGGCGATGTCGAAACTGATGCAAGCTAAGTCTTCGGACGAAGCTACGAATGATTTGGGGGCCTTGATGATTGAGCAGGCGTACGACTCGCCCGCTTATGGCTCTCCTGAGTACAAGGAGAAGGCAGCTACAGATTTTGAGAACAGTTGGTTTTCCAACTGTTTGAAAGCCCGCAGCGCTGCCAAAAGCTAGGGGGTAGTTGCATGCCAACTTATGTGAAATCAGCAATTACTATTGTCGTTCTGACGCTGCTGGCGGGGTGTACGACTTCGCCTATTTCGGCAGGCAAGGCCAAAGCGGTGCCCAGTGACCGCATCACCTATCTATCGCCTGATAATGCGAGTTCCTCCATAACTGTCACCCGAGACACGGGGTGGATCGCCGGCGGTGGCTGCTATGTCGGAGTCTTGATTGATGGCAAGCTCGCCGCTCGACTCGCAACCGGTGAGACTGTGACCTTCCGAGTTACCGAGGGTCGGCACATTCTGGGCATGTCAGGCGACCCCATGGGAAAGGGCCTTTGTGGGCTGGAGATCGGCCAATCCATCAAGGAATCGTCTGCTGACCTTAAACAAGGAGAGGCGCAGAGGTTCAGGATATCCGGCGACACAAGTAGCGGTCTCGACCTACGACCCACGTCACTTTGAAGTAATCCATACCGCCTTAGGGCGGTTTTTTGTTTCTGGAGATTCTTAAATGTCAGCAGCGCTTGGAGTAATGCCAGCCCCAACGGTAATCGTTCTTTGTGGTTTTCTCAGGCGCTTGTTTGGGAAGGAGCACAGACTCTTCCTCGACAGGGGTTCCGTCCGTGAGGCCGTTAAGGCTATGGATGTTAACCATCCAGGTTTCGCAAGAGAGCTTGCGAGAGCAAATGAGCGAGGGTTACGGTTCGCCGTTTTCAAAAACGGTAGGAATATTGGCGAGGACGAGATCGACCGTAAAGGCGCAACTGAATTGCGGTTCGTGCCGATTGTACATGGCAGCAAGCGCGCCGGATTGCTACAGACAATCATCGGAGCTGTTCTGATCGTGCTGAGCCCTTTCACGAACGGTGCGACTTTGGCCCCAGGTATCGCCTTAACCGCAGGCGGCGTCATCCAGATGCTCAGCCCCCAAGCCAAGGGCCTCTCCCAAAGTGCCGCCCCGGAGAACCTGCCGAGCTACGCCTTCGGCAGCGCGAAGAACACCACCGCCAGTGGAAACCCGGTTCCGATCTGTATCGGCAAGCGCCGGTGGGGCGGGGCGATCATTTCGGCCTCCATCTACGCCGAAGACAAAACCTGACACGAATGCTCTGAACCAACCGCCTCCGGGCGGTTTTTTATTGCCTGGAGGAAACATGGGCGCAGCACTTTCCCCCGATATTACCGGCGCCAAAGGCGGCGAAAGCAAGCCGAAAACCCCGGTAGAGGCACCCGACAGCCTGCGGTCCACCAACATCGCCAAGATCCTGATTGCGGTGGGTGAGGGTGAGTTCGAGGGCACGCCGACGGACCGGGATATCTACCTGGACAACACCCCGATCATGGATGCCAGCGGCAACGTCAATTTCCCCGGGGTGAAGTGGGAGTGGCGTCGCGGATCCGTGGAGCAGGACTACATCCAGGGTATCCCTGCGATCGAAAGCGAGACGACCACCAACGTCGAACTGCGCAGCGACAACCCGTTCGTGCGCTCGCTGAGCAACACCCAGCTCTCCGCCGTGCGCCTGCGATTCTCTTGGCCGCGTCTTGCCAGCCAAGACAATGCCGGCAACACCAACGGTTACCGTATCGACTACGCGATTGACGTGGCCACCGACGGCGGTCCCTATGTTGAGGCCCAGCCTGGCGCTGTGGCCGGCAAGACCACCAACGGTTACCAGCGCTCTGTGCGTGTTGACCTGCCGGCGGCGACCTCGGGCTGGCTGCTTCGCGTTCGCCGCCTCACGCCGAACAGCGGCAGCGACCGCGTCGCAGACACGATGATGATCGCCGGCTACACCGAGATCATCGACCAGAAGCTGCGCTATCCGAACACGGCGCTGCTCTACATCGAGTTCGATGCCCAGCAGTTCCAGAACATCCCGTCCGTCACTGTCGATTGCAAAGCACGGCGCTGGCCGGTGCCGAGCAACTACGATCCTGAGACCCGGACCTACACGGGGATCTGGGACGGCACGTTCAAGCAGGCCTGGACCAATAATCCGGTATGGGCGACCTACGGGATCTGCGTAGAAGACCGTTTCGGCCTGGGCAAGCGCATCCAGTCTTGGATGGTGGACAAGTGGGAGATGTACCGCATCGCCCAGTATTGCGACCAGTTGGTGCCCGACGGCGTCGGCGGCATGGAGCCTCGCTACCTCTGCGATCTGAACCTGCAGGGCAAGGCCGAGGCCTGGACGCTGTTGCGCGACCTGTCCGCAATCTACCGCGGGATGGTGTACTGGGCCCAGGGCGCACTGTTCTTGCACGCTGACATGCCCCGGGCGCAGGACATCGACTATGTCTTCACGCGCGCGAACGTCATCGACGGTGACTTCGTGTACGGCGGCGCCGAGCGCGGCACGCACTACAGTCGTGCCCTGGTCAGCTACGACAACCCGGCGAACAACTACGACACCGACGTCATTCCTGTTACCGACCTGGCGCTGCAGCGCCGGTACCGGGATCGGCCAATCGAGCTATCCGCGATCGGCTGCACCCGGGCCAGCGAGGCCCAGCGCCGCGGGAAGTGGGCGCTGCTGAGCAACAACCAGGACCGCACCGTCACCTTCAAGACCGGGATGGAAGGCGCGAACGTGCTGCCGGGGTACGTCATTCCGGTTGCCGACGAGCTCGTCGCCGGAAGGCCGAACGGCGGCAGGATCTCGGCCGTCGCCGGGCGCACCGTGACGCTCGACCGCGATACGCCCATCAAGCCCGGCGACCGGCTGATCGTGAACCTGCCAAATGGCACGGCCCAGGGCCGCACCGTCGAGGCCGTGGCGGGTCGCGCCGTAACGGTGACTGTTGCATACGCGCTCCAGCCCGAGCCGCAGCTTCAGTGGGCGATCGACTACGAGGATCTGGCCGTCCAGCTGTTCCGTGTGTTGAAGCGCACCCGCACCACGGAAGGCGAGTACGAGTTCACTGCGCTGGAGTTCAACCCCAGCAAGTTCGCTGCTATCGACACCGGCGCGAAGCTGGACGAGCGCCCAATCAGCGTCATTCCAGTGACCACTGTGCCACCACCGGCGAGCGTGAGCCTGTCGTCCGGCTACGCGGTTGACCAGGGTATCGCTGTCAGCACCATGACGATCGCCTGGCCCGCGGTCGAGGGCGCCGTCGCGTACGACGTTGAGTGGCGCAAGGACAACGGGAACTGGATCCGCCTGCAGCGCACCGGCACCACCAGCGTGGACGTGGTCGGGATCTACGCAGGCGCATACCTGGCCCGAGTACGTTCTGTGAGCGGCTTCGACATCACTTCGACCTGGCGCAGCTCTGTTCTAACCGATCTCAAGGGCAAGGAAGGCCTGCCACCGGCAGTGGCGTTCCTGCAAACCACTCCTCTGGTCTATGGCACTCGCCTGGCCTGGGGCTTCCCCGCCGGCGCCGAGGACACGCAGCGGACAGAGATCTGGCAGAGCCAGACTACGAGCCGTGACGACGCGATCAAGCTGGGCGACTACGCATATCCGCAAGCTGAGCATGAGCTGCACGGCCTAGTTCCAGGCGCGTCCTTCTTCTACTGGGCGCGCTTGATCGACCGCTCCGGCAACATTGGCCCGTGGTATCCCGCCGGGGTTGGCGTCAACGGCCAGTCCAGTAGCAACCAAGCTGAATACGAGGAGTATTTCCGGGGCCAGATCGGCGCGAGCGCGCTGTACCAGTCGCTGCGCGAGGAGATCGAAAAGATCTCTGGCGACGGGCCTGGCTCGGTCAATGAACGCTTGGAGGAGGCGAAGCAAGAGCTCTACGAGCGAATCGACGAACTGACCGATGCGCTGGCGTACGACGAGTCCAAGGCCTACGCCATCGGCGACGTTGTGCGCGTTGGGCCGCGGCTGTTCCAGGCCCGTGCGGCGGTACCTGCCGGCGCCGCTCCGCCGGACCCTGCCTACTGGGTGGATGTTGGCTCTATCGCCGAGACGGTTGACGCCATGGCGCTGCAGATTCAAACCCACACCGCCGCTATCGAGGAACTCGACGGCCGGGTCACCGCATCAGCTAGCCAGTTGACTGCTCTACAGGCCGCATGGCGTGACGACACCGGGGAGGGCGACCTGAACGACGCACTCGACGGCTGGCAGAGCAAGGCTCGGTTCGCAGACGAAGTCCGCACGCGGGCGTCGCAGAACGAAGCTGTTGTCGCACGCCTGACGTCGCTCGATGCCGAGGTCGCCGGGAACAAGGCTGGCATCACCTCGCTCGAGCAAGTTGTTGCGACGAACGAGCAGGCGAGTGCAAGCCGTATCGATCAGTTGAAAACCGAGGTTGATGGCAACACGTCGCATATCCAGCAGGTCAGCGAGTCGCTTTCCAACACTGACAAAGCTGTTGCATCGCTCGCGACATCAGTCGAGGCAGTGTACACCGCTGGACGCGATGACAGCGGGGAGGGCGACTTGAACGGCGCACTCGACGCTTGGCAGACAAAAGCCAAATTCGCGACCGAGGTGCGCACGCTCGCCAGTGCAGACGAAGCCTTGGCGAGGAAGTCCGAGACCCTGGAAGCATCGCTCGGCGACACTCGATCGTCAGTGCAGCAGGTCAGTGAAGCCGTGGTCGGCTTGGATGGCCGGGTGCGCGCGCAGACAACCATCAAGGCGCAAACCATCGTTGGCGGTCGGAAGGTGATGGCTGGCTTGTCGGTCGGCGTCGATGGCGATACGTCTGAGATCCTGGCTTTCGCTCAGCGCTTCGCGATCGTCGATGAATCCAGTGGGCAGATGGTGTTGCCGTTCGTTGTGCAGGGCGGCCAGGTCTTCATCAACACAGCGATCATCAATACAGCGTTCATTCAGCAGATCGTGGCCGGCATGTCGATCGTGTCAGAGTCGAAGGATTCGCAAGGAATGCCGTTGCTTGAGTTGAACTTCAAAACCGGCAGGGTCGTGATACGGGGGCAGGATGCCAACGGCTCGACGTTGATCACCAACGGCCAAGTCAACACCTACTACAACAGCGGTAATCCGGCAACGAAGATGGGGATCGGTATATGAGTACCGGTTTTCTTGCTTTCGCGGAGAGCGGCCAGGTCGTGACCGACATGACGGTCCTGATCAGTCAGATGCAGGGAAGCATCGTGACCGCTGCGGCAAATGGAAGCGCCACGTTGCCGCCGGTACCGGCAGGCCGACAGCGGTTCTACATGGTCGTGCCGCTGGTCGATCTGAATCGGGAGAAAGGCAAGCGGCCAGGCGTAAGCATTTCGGGAAACACCATGTCATGGGCGTATTCCTACAGCACAAGTGGCTGGGGCTACTTTTCGGCTAACTGTCGCATCTACTACGGGTACTACTGATGCCTGGAAAGTTTGTTGCATATAGACAGCAGGACCAGCAGCTATTGTTTGATACGGATCTGATTTCATATGGGCTGAGAAAGAGCGGATACTTACAGTTCGTCGGCAATTGGCCGCAAAAGTATCTACGCAGTGCAAACCTCGACCCAAATAACGGTGCCAATTGGGCGGATGACACTGCTCCTCGGGAGCCCATATATGGAATCTCGCTAAGCAAGTGGTCTTCACCCATAGCGTTCCTTGTGGGGGACGGCAGTCCGTGCGGGGAGATGCTGGTTGATGGGCAAAAGACATTGCTTTTCGTTGGGGCTTCAACTTCAACGAAAGCGTATGTCTTCGACTTGATGTCTGATGACGGGCCAATCAATGGGTTGAAGTGCTTCAAGGAGAACCCATGGGAGCTCACGTTCAACTCCGCCCAGGCGCCGTTGAACATCATTGCCTCTGTAGAGGCTCCTCCGCCCGGCGCGATATTTGCCAACGATGTCAGATACACCGCATATGCCGGCGGCTACAACCAGATGATCGGAAATAACGGTGGCGCAACGTACAACCAGATGAAGTCGTGCGTAGATGTGCCGGTCACTGGTGGCGAGCTAGCGGCGTCGATCACATTCACCAGGTCTGCTTTATGCAACGGCTCCGCAGCTGGGTACGGCGGCTTAGAGTATGGGTGCCAAGAGGGTGCCGGCGGCTACGTAGGCGGGGTCCGATTTATCTTCACTGTTGCGGCGGCAACAACAAGAACATCGGTCGGTAGCTCACCGATAAACTATTGGCGCGCTGTTCCTGCGCTCCTTCCTCGCGCACTTGTTATCAGGACATCCGGTCTTCCCTTTCCATTGAACTAAGGAACTTCTATGCCTTGGTATAAAACAGGCACAGTTGCAATTGCTTCTGGCCAAACCACCGTAACTGGTACTAATACTAACTTCTCCGCGAATAGCCGAGTTGGCGACGCGTTCCTGGGGCCAGATGGCCGCTGGTATGAGGTTGTGAATATTGCCAGTGATTTGGTGCTTTCGATTCTGCCGGCCTACCAGGGAGCGACAGTCACGGCTGGAAGCTATGCGCTGGCCCCAATGGAGGGATACGTTAAAGAGTCCGCAGACCGGCTACGCCAGATCGTCGATCAATGGGGCGCGACGCTTGCCGGCCTTGGAGATGTTGCAAGCCAGGATATCGTCCCTGTTGCGATGGGGGGGACCGGCGGAGCAACGGCCGCCGCAGGTCGGGCAGGTCTCGGCCTCAAGAGCGCTGCCGTGGCTGATGTTATCGGTACAGTCGCCGCCGGCGCGATTATCGAGCGCGGAGAAAACTCCAGCGGCAGCTACACGAAGTATCTCGACGGCTCGCTGACGTGCTGGAGCACGCGGCGCGTACCGAAGACCATGAACGCCGCGTCCGGCTCGCTGTTCTTCAGTGCTATCGAAGCAGCGCTCCCTTACCCAGCGCCGTTCTCGGCAATACCCACGATCAGTATCACTGCAACCGGTGAGTTCGAGTGTTTTACTGTGCCTGCGGGCCTTTCAAATCAGTCGAGCTGGCCAGGCGTCTACATCGCAAGCCAGATCTCGAGGTCGACGACAGCGACAATCGATATTTGCTATGTGGCTCAAGGGAGGTGGAAATAATGCGCATCAAGTTCAGTCCTCAGCGGCGTGATGATCAGTTGAGCGTGACCCGAGCCGGCGACGCCCTGACCATCAACGGAGTGAAGTTCGACCTCGCCAATCTGCCGGCCGGCGCAACGCTGCCTGCAGGCGCCGCCGACTGCCCATGGATCTTCGGCGACATCGAAAAAACTGCTGAGGGCGTGCATGTGACGATACTCCTTCCACACGCCGCCGACGCTCCCGAGTCGGCTCGCTTCCCGCGTGACATCGTAAACCCGCCCGACGGCCAAATTCTTCTGCCCGGCACTACAGCTCAGGTGTACGCATCTTCGGTGCCGGGTGTGATTGACTGGTCGCGCATGGTCACCGCAGAGATGAAGGCAGAGGCAGAAGCTGCGCGCCACCTGGCCGCCATAGTCGCCGACAGCGCATCGCGCCGCGCGGCGGCAGACAGCGCGATCGCTCCGCTCCAGGACGCTGTTGATCTCGACGAAGCCACTGAGGCCGAAGCTGCGCTATTGAAAGAGTGGAAGCGCTACCGCGTCGCGCTCAACCGGCTGCCTGAACAGCCCGGGTACCCGGACAGCATCGACTGGCCCGTGCCGCCGGCCTGATCCGCACAGAACCCAACGACCGCCGCCTGGCGGTATTTTTTTGCCTGGAGAAAACCATGCGTACATCGCAACGCGGCTTGAACTTGATCAAGTCATTCGAGGGCCTGCGCCTGCAGGCGTACCAAGACTCGGTCGGCGTCTGGACGATCGGCTACGGCGCGACCCGGGGCGTGAAGCCCGGCATGACGATCACCAAGGACCAGGCCGAGCGGATGCTGCTGAACGACGTCCAGCGCTTCGAGCCGGAAGTGCAGCGCCTGGTCACTGCAAAACTGAACCAGAACCAGTGGGATGCCCTGGTCTGCTTCACCTACAACCTGGGTGCGGCAAACCTGGAGTCTTCGACGCTCCGGCGCCTGTTGAACGCGGGGGACTATGCAGGCGCGGCCGATCAGTTCCCGCGTTGGAACAAGGCTGGCGGCAAGGTTCTCGCGGGTCTGGTACGTCGCCGCGCCGCGGAGCGCGATCTGTTCCTGGGGGCGGCATGAGTGCTTGGGCGCTGCGCCTGACCGCCGCCGGCCTACTGATCCTTCTCGGCATGGCCGTCGGCAGCTGGGCCACAACCGGCCACTTCCGCCCGCTGCTCGACGCCGAGCAGGAGCAGGCGACCACTTGCAAATCTGCCCGGGACAACCTCGCCGGCCTGGCTGCGGAGCAGGGCAAGGCCCTGGGCGACCTGGCCCTGGCCGCAAACGAACGTCAGGCTGCCGCCGAACAGGCAGTGAGAGAAGCCAAGGTCAGTGCGGAACTCGACTACGCCGCGGCGAACCGGCTGCAGCAAGAGAGCATCGGGGGCGAGCAGTGTGCCGCCGCTTCCTCGATCATCGACAAGGAGCTGGGCTTATGAGGCTGGTCGGCAACTGGCGCTCCTGCAGGAGCGAAATGGGCGTCTTTCAGGCTGCAAGCCAGGTAATCCGTGGCCTTGCCTGTGGGAGCGGGATGGTGGGTGTCCTGGCTATAGCCGGGTGCGCAAGCCGCACTGAGCCGCAGGTGCAGTACGTGCGCGTCGAGGTGCCGGTACAGGTACCGTGTCGGGCGCCAGAGGTGGCGGTGCCGGTATGGGCTGCTGCCGGTTTACGCAAGGCCGACAACCTTGAGGTGAAGGTTAGGGCGCTGCTGGCGGAGCGCAGGCAGCGGATCGGCTACGAGAGGCAGCTGAAGGCGGCCGTCTCGGCATGCCGGTAGAAGCATAGCCCGCCGGGCGGTACTGGCGTCGCTCTGTGGTCGAATGGTGAAATACTGTACCCATATACAGTATTGGTGCGCCATGCAATTCCTCATTGTTCGTCGCCGCCATCTAGGCGCCGCGCTTTCCCCGGCCGAATTGAAAAGGGCCAAGCCTCTTCTCGCTGATGTGCATATACATGAGTGCCAAAGCCAGGCGCTTGGTCGCTGCAGCGTCGAGGCCTGGATTCATTGTTCATCGCCAGGGAATGACGAAATACCTCGCCTCCTGGATGCCAGGGTGAACGGCATGGCGCAGCTCGGGCTGAACATCAGCGGCCTGGAGGAAGTAGATGGCGTCCTATACGCGCAGTCATGGTGGTGCAGGCTGCCATGACCGAGCTTCCTGCTGCCTGGGTTGCAGAGCTGATGGACAGGTTTGAACTGATCACGGATCCGGACGGGCGAGCCGCGACACTTGCCGCAATGGCTATAGCCGCCCACCGACGGCGCGAGATCACGGACTGGCAGTTGGCGGATATGCTCGAACTTGCAGAGGCCGGGCGCCTGTGGGCGCTGGTGGAGCATGAAGAAGCTGAGTGGGTTGGGTTGTTCGATGGGAGAGGGTGAGGCCATCCAGGACGGATGGCTGATCGGCGGGATACCGAAAGGGGGGTGTGAAAATAATGTGTTGCACGTTTCGAAACATGTGACACAATGCGGCACGTTTTGAACAGGTGTGACGGTTGCGGGCGTCCTAACCTATTGATTTAGCTGGCTTTCAGGTTGACCAGCATGATTTAGGTTCCAGCGGCGCAAGCTGTAAGAGTTCGAGTCTCTTCGTCCGCACCATTCAAGCTTTTCCCGTCGCACGAAGCGGGAAGGCCGGCAACACGCGCTGAGAAGCGCATGCAATATGGTGGGCGTAGCTCAGTTGGTAGAGCGCAGGATTGTGATTCCTGTGGTCGAGGGTTCGATTCCCTTCGTCCACCCCATATTTTGAAAGGCGCCTGGTGAATAACCAGGCGCCTTTTTCGTTTTCATTCGGCGGGTTGTGTGTCTTGGATGCGATGTGCTAATGCCCTGCCGTTGAAGTCGTGTTCAGTGGGTGCTCGCGTTCAGTTCTGCTTGCTGGTGGGCGGGGTTGGTCGGTGTCGGTGAGGTGCTGTCGCAAGCGACATCGCTGATATCGCGTGAAAGCGAGCCTTTGAAGATCGGCGTTTCCTCATCATCCGGTCGGGCGCTGGCCAGGTCCTGAAGTGATGTTGCGGAACCCATGAAGCGAACAGTGCGCGTGACACAATTGAATTGACGTGCGGAGTAACTGGTTCCGCTGATGCCTGTACGCTGGGTGATCACCGAGAGTCTTTCCGGTGCGCCGCTGATTTCGACGATGGCGTACTGTGCGCCTGGGTCGAACGAGGCATGAAGAGGGATGGCGAGGGCTAGTGAGCAGTGAAAGGGCCAGGCGCTGACGATCAGGAGTTTTTTCAACACAGGTACGTCCTTGCAGTTTCGCTCTTCATGCCTGAGTGGCGTTAATGTAAATGAAACGCGTTGGCTAGGTGCGGGGCGCTAGGTTAGCGGTGCCGAACACAGCTTTGCAAACGAAGTTCCATGCCGCTCGTAGGATAATTCCTTTTTTGCTGACGGAATTGTTCGCAGCGGCTCAGTCAATATCAGACGCCGGATGGCTGGCAACGTTCCAGTGAAAGCTGATAAGTTTCAGTGGCTTGATCCGATGCCAGTGCCCTGGCGAACAGGTAATGAAAAATGATTGCTAAAGAATCCCGCCAGGCGGTTGCGCTGGAGCGTTTCGCCCAGGCCAACCCGCAGTTGCTGTCGGAAATTGCCGTGTTGAGCGATGTCGAGCAGCGGCAGCAGATCCAGTGGGCGTTCGAGGATGAGGCGCAGGAGCAGGGTATCGAACCCTGGGAGTTGACGCTGCGACTTGTCGCGGAGTCGCCCGAGGAGCTGCAGGTCATGCGCCTGGAGGTTCATCGCGAGGTGGCCGAGGCACTGGGCATGAGCTGGGAAGAGTACTGCGACTTCAACGAGATCGACGGTCTCTCCGGTTGATGGCGGATGGCTTGTCGATTGCTTTTTCGGGTGTGCGACGGCTCTGTCTCGCAGGTTGCAGTGCTGCGCTGGCGCCGCCCGGGCTTTTATGAAAAATATTGAGAGCCGATGCTGTCCGTCTCCGGGTCGAACAGGGTGACTTCTGGTGTTTGAGCTACTAGAATGCTTGCCCTTGATTCTGGAGTCGGGTATCGCCGGCTAACGTCTGTGCAACGAGGAATATTCATGCAAGTTTCTGTTGAAAATACTTCCGCTCTCGAGCGTCGTATGACCATCGCCGTTCCGGCAGAGCGCGTCGAGACCGAAGTCAACAAGCGTCTGCAACAGACTGCCCGTCGCGCCAAGGTTCCAGGCTTCCGTCCTGGCAAGGTGCCTATGAGCGTGATCCGTCAGCGTTACGAAGACGCTGCCCGTCAGGAAGCGTTCGGTGATCTGGTCCAGGCTTCCTTCTACGAAGCCGTCGTCGAGCAGAAGCTGAACCCGGCCGGCGCGCCTGCCGTCGAGCCAAAGTCGTTCGAAAAAGGCAAGGACCTGGAATACGTCGCCATCTTCGAAGTGTTCCCCGAGTTCACCGTTTCCGGTTTCGAATCGATCGCCGTCGAGCGCCTGAGCGCTGAAGTCAGCGACGCCGACCTGGATAACATGCTGGAAGTGCTGCGCAAGCAGAACACCCGTTTCGAGGTCGCTGATCGCGCTGCCCAGAACGAAGACCAGTTGAACATCGATTTCGTTGGCAAGATCGACGGCGAAGCCTTCGCTGGCGGTTCTGCCAAGGGCACCCAGCTGGTCCTGGGCTCCGGTCGCATGATCCCTGGCTTTGAAGAAGGCCTGGTCGGCGCCAAGGCGGGTGAAGAGCGTGTCCTGACCCTGACCTTCCCCGAGGACTACCAGAACCTGGACCTGGCCGGCAAGGCTGCCGAGTTCACCGTTACCGTCAACAGCGTTTCCGAGCCGAAACTGCCTGAGCTGAACGAAGAGTTCTTCGCCCAGTTCGGCATCAAGGAAACCGGCATTGACGGCTTCCGCACCGAAGTTCGCAAGAACATGGAGCGCGAGCTGCGCCAGGCGATCAAGACCAAGGTCAAGAACCAGGTAATGGACGGCCTGCTGGCTGCCAACCCGATCGAAGTGCCGAAAGCCCTGCTGGAAAACGAAGTGAACCGTCTGCGCGTCCAGGCCGTTCAGCAATTCGGCGGCAACATCAAGCCTGAGCAACTGCCGGCCGAGCTGTTCGAAGAGCAAGCCAAGCGCCGCGTCGTGCTGGGCCTGATCGTCGCCGAGGTGGTCAAGCAGAACGAGCTGAAGCCTGACGAAGCCCGTGTTCGCGAACTGATCCAGGAAATGGCTTCGGCCTACCAGGAACCAGAACAGGTCGTGGCCTGGTACTACAAGAACGACCAGCAACTGAACGAAGTTCGCTCGGTTGTGCTGGAAGAGCAAGTTGTAGATACTGTCCTGCAGAAAGCGACTGTGACCGACAAATCGGTCTCGTACGAAGAAGCCGTCAAACCAGCACAGGCACCTGCCGCCGCTGAGTGATTTCCTCTCTTCGTAGGAAAACCCCACAAGCCAGCCTTCGCGCTGGCTTGTGCGTATTCAAGCCATGACTATTTGGGAGTGAGTGCAGGACATGTCCCGCAATTCTTATATTCAGCAGAGCTCTGACATCCAGGCCGCCGGTGGCCTGGTCCCGATGGTTATCGAGCAGTCCGCCCGTGGCGAACGCGCCTACGACATCTACTCGCGCCTGTTGAAGGAGCGCGTGATCTTCCTGGTCGGGCCGGTAGAAGACTACATGGCCAACCTGGTAGTGGCGCAACTGCTGTTCCTTGAAGCGGAAAACCCGGACAAGGATATCCATCTGTACATCAACTCCCCGGGCGGTTCGGTAACTGCCGGCATGTCGATCTACGACACCATGCAGTTCATCAAGCCGGACGTTTCCACCATCTGCATCGGCCAGGCCTGCAGCATGGGTGCGTTCCTGCTCGCTGCCGGTGCCGCTGGCAAGCGTCACTGCCTGCCCAATTCGCGGGTGATGATTCACCAGCCGTTGGGCGGCTTCCAGGGCCAGGCAACCGATATCGAGATCCATGCCCAGGAGATCCTCAACATCAAGTCGCGCCTGAACGAGCTGCTGGCACACCATACTGGCCAGGATCTCGAAACCATCAAGCGCGATACCGAACGTGACAACTTCATGAGCGCCCAGCGCGCGGCCGAGTACGGCCTGATCGACTCGGTATACGACAAGCGGCAACTGGCGTCCTGATCCTGGGTGCCAGAGCGGGCAGACGCGGAAAGCGCCTGCCTGCGGACTTGAAAAAGCCCGCAATTGCCTTCATCTTGTGTTGCAAGCCTACCGGATTGGATCGATCGAATGACTGACACCCGTAACGGCGAGGACAACGGCAAATTGCTCTATTGCTCCTTCTGCGGCAAAAGCCAGCATGAAGTGCGCAAGTTGATTGCCGGCCCCTCGGTATTTATCTGCGACGAGTGCGTCGACCTGTGCAATGACATCATCCGTGAGGAGGTGCAGGAAGCCCAGGCCGAGAGCAGCGCGCATAAATTGCCTTCGCCGAAAGAAATCAGCGCCATCCTTGACCAATATGTCATTGGCCAGGAGCGCGCGAAAAAGGTTCTGGCCGTAGCGGTGTACAACCACTACAAGCGCCTGAATCAACGCGACAAGAAAGGCGACGAAGTCGAACTTGGCAAGAGCAACATCCTGCTGATCGGGCCTACCGGCTCGGGCAAGACGCTGCTCGCCGAAACCCTCGCTCGCCTGCTCAACGTACCGTTCACCATTGCCGACGCCACGACGTTGACCGAAGCCGGCTACGTGGGCGAAGACGTCGAGAACATCATTCAGAAGCTGCTGCAGAAGTGCGACTACGATGTCGAGAAGGCCCAGATGGGCATTGTCTACATCGACGAAATCGACAAGATTTCGCGCAAGTCGGACAACCCGTCGATCACTCGCGATGTTTCGGGCGAAGGCGTGCAGCAGGCGCTGTTGAAGCTGATCGAGGGCACCGTTGCCTCGGTACCGCCGCAAGGTGGCCGCAAGCATCCCCAGCAGGAGTTCCTGCAGGTCGATACACGCAACATCCTGTTCATCTGTGGCGGTGCGTTCTCCGGCCTGGAGAAAGTCATCCAGCAGCGTTCCACCCGCGGCGGCATCGGCTTTGGCGCCGAAGTCCGGAGCAAGGAGGAGGGCAAGAAGGTTGGCGAATCGCTGCGTGAGGTCGAGCCGGACGATCTGGTCAAGTTTGGCCTGATTCCCGAGTTCGTCGGGCGCCTGCCGGTTCTGGCGACCCTCGACGAACTGGATGAAGCTGCGTTGATGCAGATCCTCACCGAGCCGAAGAATGCCTTGACCAAGCAATATGGCAAGCTGTTCGAAATGGAAGGCGTGGACCTGGAGTTCCGCAGTGATGCGCTGAAGTCCGTGGCCCGCAAGGCCCTCGAGCGCAAGACTGGCGCCCGTGGCCTGCGTTCCATCCTCGAAGGCATCCTGCTCGACACCATGTATGAAATTCCTTCGCAGAAGGATGTCAGCAAGGTGGTGATCGACGAGAGCGTCATCGATGGCACTTCCCAGCCGCTGCTCATCTACGAGAACAGCGAGCCGCCAGCCAAGGCGGCACCAGACGCCTGAGTCTTGGGCAGCGAAACCAGCAAGGGGCCTACGGGCCCCTTTGCTTTTCCTGTCGCAGAGCTTGTTTTTTTCCGGGGCTGCCCCCACATTAAGTCCAAGCTCAAATTTCCATCGGATTACGGCCACAGGGCCGCTGTAGAGGCGAAATCATGAAGACAACCCTCGACTTGCCTCTTTTGCCATTGCGCGATGTCGTTGTTTACCCGCACATGGTCATCCCGCTGTTCGTGGGGCGTGAAAAGTCCATCGAAGCCCTCGAAGCTGCGATGACCGGTGAGAAGCAAATCCTTTTGCTGGCTCAGAAGAATCCCGCTGACGACGATCCAGGCGAAGACGCCCTGTATCGGGTCGGCACCATCGCTACCGTCCTCCAGTTGCTGAAATTGCCCGATGGCACCGTCAAGGTGCTGGTCGAAGGAGAGCAGCGCGGTGCGGTCGAGCGCTTCGTCGAGGTCGAAGGCCACATTCGGGCCGAAGTCGCCCTGATCGAGGAAACCGAAGCGGCTGATCGCGAGTCCGAAGTGTTCGTGCGCAGCCTGCTGTCCCAGTTCGAGCAATACGTGCAATTGGGCAAGAAGGTGCCTGCCGAGGTCCTGTCGTCCCTCAACAGCATCGATGAGCCTGGGCGCCTGGTGGATACCATGGCTGCGCACATGGCCCTGAAGATCGAGCAGAAGCAGGAAATCCTCGAGATCATCGATCTGGCCGCACGCGTCGAGCATGTACTGGCCCTGCTGGATGCGGAAATCGACCTGCTGCAGGTCGAGAAGCGCATTCGCGGACGGGTCAAGAAGCAGATGGAGCGCAGCCAGCGCGAGTACTACCTGAACGAGCAGATGAAGGCCATTCAGAAGGAGCTCGGCGATGGCGACGAGGGGCATAACGAAGTCGAGGAACTGAAAAAGCGTCTCGAGGCTGCCGGCCTGCCCAAGGATGCCTATGCCAAGGCCCAGGCCGAGCTGAACAAGCTCAAGCAGATGTCGCCGATGTCGGCGGAGGCCACCGTTGTGCGCTCGTACCTCGATTGGCTGGTGCAGGTACCGTGGAAGGCGCAGAGCAAGGTACGCCTCGACCTGGCCAAGGCCGAGGAAATCCTCGATGCCGACCACTATGGCCTGGAAGAGGTCAAGGAACGCATCCTCGAGTACCTCGCAGTGCAGAAGCGCGTCAAGAAGATCCGCGGCCCGGTACTGTGCCTGGTCGGCCCGCCTGGCGTGGGCAAGACGTCGCTGGCCGAGTCCATCGCCAGCGCCACCAATCGCAAGTTCGTGCGCATGGCGCTCGGCGGTGTGCGTGACGAGGCCGAGATCCGTGGCCACCGACGTACCTATATCGGTTCCATGCCCGGCCGCCTGATCCAGAAAATGACCAAGGTGGGCGTGCGCAACCCGCTGTTCCTGCTCGACGAGATCGACAAGATGGGCAGCGACATGCGCGGTGACCCGGCTTCGGCGCTGCTCGAGGTGCTGGATCCGGAGCAGAACCACAACTTCAATGATCACTACCTGGAGGTCGATTACGACCTGTCCGATGTGATGTTCCTCTGCACCTCCAACTCGATGAACATCCCGCCAGCGCTGCTGGACCGGATGGAAGTCATTCGTCTGCCGGGCTACACCGAGGACGAGAAGATCAATATCGCGGTCAAGTACCTGCTGCCGAAGCAGATCAAGGCCAATGGTCTGAAGAAGGGTGAGCTGGACGTTGAGGTCGCAACCATTCGCGACATCATCCGCTATTACACCCGTGAAGCCGGTGTGCGTGGCCTGGAGCGGCAGATCGCCAAGGTCTGCCGCAAGGTGGTCAAGGAGTACACGGGCCAGAAGCAGGCTCAGGTCAAGGTGGGTAGCGACCAGCTGGAGCATTTCCTCGGTGTGCGCAAATTCCGCTACGGCCTGGCCGAGCAGCAGGACCAGGTGGGTCAGGTCACTGGTCTGGCCTGGACCCAAGTGGGCGGCGAATTGCTGACCATCGAGGCGGCGGTCATTCCGGGCAAGGGGCAGTTGATCAAGACCGGTTCCCTCGGCGATGTCATGGTCGAATCCATTACAGCGGCGCAGACCGTGGTGCGCAGCCGTGCGCAAAGCCTTGGCATCCCGGCCGATTTCCATGAGAAGCGCGATACTCACATTCACATGCCGGAAGGGGCTACGCCCAAGGATGGTCCTAGTGCCGGTATCGGCATGTGCACCGCGCTGGTTTCTGCGTTGACGCAAATCCCGGTGCGTGCCGATGTGGCGATGACCGGCGAGATCACCCTGCGTGGGCAGGTGCTGGCGATCGGTGGCCTGAAGGAAAAATTGCTGGCCGCGCACCGTGGTGGAATCAAGACGGTGATCATTCCGGAAGAAAACGTGCGTGATCTGAAAGAGATTCCTGACAATATTAAGCAGGATCTTCAGATTAAGCCGGTTAAATGGATTGACGAAGTCCTCCAAATTGCGCTGCAATACGCCCCGGAGCCCTTGCCGGATGTGGCTCCCGAGATCGTTGCCAAGGATGAAAAACGCGACGTTGATTCCAAGGAACGAATCAGTACGCATTGAAAGTATTTAGCTGGGCGCCCCGTCCGACTGTTTTCCAGGTCCTTGCCATTAAAAGGCACTCAAGTGTCACGGGGCACTCGGCGTTGATTCAATTTACATAGTTAGAAATAAACTCAAATAGAAATAAGGGGACTTAGAGTGAACAAGTCGGAACTGATTGACGCTATCGCTGCAAATGCTGATATTCCAAAAGCTGCTGCCGGCCGTGCGCTGGACGCAGTCATCGAATCCATCACTGGTGCCCTGAAGGCCGGTGACTCCGTGGTTCTGGTAGGTTTCGGTACCTTCTCGGTCACCGACCGTCCTGCTCGTACAGGCCGCAACCCGCAAACTGGCAAGACGCTGGAAATCCCTGCCGCCAAGAAGCCTGGCTTCAAGGCTGGCAAGGCGCTGAAGGACGCGGTCAACTAAGTCGCCCTTTTCAGGCTTCAGCCTGGTCGGGCCGGTTCCCGCAACCGCGCCCGCCGGTGGGGCGGAAAGAATTACGAATTCGTCTGCTCCGCCCGTTACGAGAAGGCGCATCCCCGGATGCGCCTTTCTTCTATCAGGATTCTACCCACGCTCCGCGGTTGTGCAGCCGCCACAGCCGTTTCTGGGGGACGCATGCTGCAAAATATCAGGGACAATTCACAAGGTTGGATTGCCAAGACCATCATTGGTGTCATCGTGGTACTGATGGCACTGACCGGCTTCGATGCCATCTTCCAGGCAGTCAGCCACAACCAGGATGCTGCCAAGGTCAATGGCGATACCATCAGCCAGAACGAGTTGAGTCAGGCCGTCGACACGCAACGTCGACAACTGATGCAACGGCTGGGCAAGGACTTCGACCCCTCCCTGCTGGACGACAAGATGCTGCGCGAAGCAGCCTTGAAGGGCCTGATCGAGCGCCAACTGCTGCTGCAGGGCGCACGTGATGCCAAGTTCTCCTTCTCCGAGGCCGCTCTGGATCAGGTGATCCTACAGACGCCCGAGTTCCAGGTGGACGGCAAGTTCAGCGCCGAACGTTTCGACCAGGTCATTCGCCAGTTGGGCTATGGCCGTATGCAGTTCCGTGAAATGCTGGCCCAGGAAATGCTGATCGGCCAGCTGCGCGCCGGTCTGGCTGGCAGCGGTTTCGTCACCGATGCACAGGTTGACGCCTTCGCTCGCCTGGAAAAGCAGACCCGTGACTTCGCCTCGCTGACCTTCAAGGCGGACCCTGCGTCCGTCAATGTTACCGATGAACAGGTCAAGGCTCATTACGAGCAGCATGCCAAGGAGTTCATGAGCCCCGATCAGGTCGTGATCGACTACATCGAGCTCAAGAAGGCCGCGTTCTTCGATCAGGTCAAGGTCGACGAGGATGCACTGCAGGCGCTGTACCAGAAGGAAATCGCCAACCTCGCCGAGCAGCGCCATGCTGCGCATATCCTGGTCGAGGTCAACGACAAGCAGGACGAAGCCCAGGCCAAGGCCCGCATCGAGGAAATCCAGCAGCGTCTGGCCAAGGGTGAAGACTTTGCCGCGCTGGCCAAGGAGTTCTCCCAGGATCCGGGCTCGGCCAGCAATGGCGGTGACCTTGGTTTCGCCGGCAAGGGTGTTTATGACCAGGCCTTTGAAGACGCGCTGTATGCGCTGAACAAGGACCAGGTGTCCGCTCCTGTGCGCACCGAGTTCGGCTTCCACCTGATCAAGCTGCTGGGCGTGCAGGCGCCTGAGGTTCCCACGTTCGCCAGCCTGAAGGACAAGCTCACCCGTGAGCTGAAGACCCAGCAGGTCGAGCAGCGCTTCGTGGAAGCGACCAAGCAGCTGGAAGATTCGGCGTTCGAAGCGTCGGACCTGGCCCAGCCTGCCCAGGACCTCGGCCTGAAGGTGCAGACCTCCGCGCCGTTCGGTCGTGAAGGCGGTGATGGCATCACCGCCAACCGGCAGGTGATCCAGGCGGCGTTCAGCCCTGAAGTGCTGGACGAGGGATCCAACAGCTCGGCTATCGAGCTGGACCCGGAGACTGTAGTGGTTGTACGCGCCAAGGAGCATCGCAAGCCGGCGCAACTGCCTCTGGAAGCCGTTGCCGGTCCTATCCGCGACCACCTGGCCCAGGAACAGGCCACCGCTGCCGTGAAGAGCAAAACCGATGCACTGGTAGCCGGGCTGCGTGATGGCAAGGTCGCCTATGCACCCGTACAGGACGGCCAGGCCTGGAAGGTCCAGGAAGCCGTGACCCGTATGCAGGAAGGCATACATCCGACCGAGCTGCAGGCGCTGTTCCGCATGAGCAAGCCTGAAGCCAAGGACAAGCCGGTGTACTCCACGGTTACCCTGGCTGATGGCAGCGTCGTCGTCCTGCGCCTGAATGGTGTGAACGAGGGCAGCGCGGCCAGTGAGCAGGAGAAGGGCGAGTATCGCCGTTATCTGGCCTCCCGCGCCGGCCAGCAGGATTTCGCCGCCTACCGCAAGCAACTGGAAGCCAAGGCGGAGATCACTCGCTACTGAGTTCTCCCCTCTGTAATGAAGAAGGCCGCGCGAGCGGCCTTTTTCATTGCTCCTTGAACCAGCTTTGTCTGTACTGGCCTCATCGCTGGCAAGCCAGCTCCCACAGGTTCAGCACAAAGCTTGAGATCTGTGCAGTACCTGTGGGAGCTGGCTTGCCAGCGATGAGGCCCTCAAAAGCAACAACAAAAACACCAGGCAAAAGAAAAGGCCGCATCAGCGGCCTTTCCTCGTTTCCCGAAGACTTACTCCGAGATATCACCCATGGCGGTGGTATTGAAGCCACCGTCCACGTACATGATTTCACCGCTGACACCCGACGCCAGGTCGGAGCAGAGGAAGGCGCCGGCGTTGCCGACTTCTTCGATGGTGACGTTGCGGCGCAGCGGGGTCTGGGCTTCGTTGGCGGCGAGCATCTTGCGGAAGCTCTTGATGCCGGAAGCAGCCAGGGTGCGAATCGGACCGGCGGAGATGGCGTTGACGCGGGTGCCTTCCGGGCCGAGGCTGCCGGCCAGGTAGCGAACGCCGGCTTCCAGGCTGGCCTTGGCCATGCCCATGACGTTGTAGTTCGGCATGGTGCGCTCGGCGCCCAGGTAGGACAGGGTCAGCAGGCTGCCGTTGCGGCCTTTCATCATTTCACGGCCGGCCTTGGCCAGGGCCACGAAGCTGTAGGCGCTGATGTCGTGGGCGATGCGGAAACCTTCGCGGGTGGTCACTTCGGTGAAGTCGCCATCGAGCTGGTCGCCCGGGGCGAAGCCTACGGAGTGCACGATGCAGTCCAGGCCGTCCCACTTCTTACCCAGCGCCTCGAAGACCTTGGCGATGTCGTCATCGTTGGCAACGTCGCAAGGGAAGCACAGCTCAGGGTTGGAGCCCCAGCCAGCGGCGAATTCTTCGACGCGGCCCTTGAGCTTTTCGTTCTGGTAGGTGAAGGCAAGTTCTGCACCCTCGCGATGCATGGCGGCAGCGATGCCGGATGCGATGGACAGTTTGCTGGCGACACCGACGATCAGTACGCGCTTACCGGCGAGAAAACCCATGTGTTGTTCCTCTTCAGGTTATATCGACAGCCGTGGGAGCCAGGAAAGCGGCCTCCAGCAGCTGCTGTGTATACGAATGTTGTGGTGCGGCGAAAATCTGCGCGGCCGGACCTTGCTCGACCACCTGGCCTTGCTTGACCACCATCAACTGGTGACTCAGCGCCTTGACCACCGCCAGGTCATGGCTGATGAACAGGTAGGTCAGGTTGTACTTGGTCTGCAGCGCGCGCAGCAGTTCCACCACCTGGCGCTGAACGGTGCGGTCGAGCGCCGAAGTGGGCTCGTCCAGCAGGATCAGCGCCGGTTTCAATACCAGTGCCCGGGCAATGGCAATCCGTTGTCGTTGGCCTCCGGAAAACTCGTGAGGGTAGCGGTGCCGGGTTTCCGGGTCCAGACCTACTTCCCTGAGCGCCTCCATGATGGCTTGTTCCTGTTCCGCCTCCGTGCCTATCCGATGAATGCGCAGGCCCTCTCCGACGATGTCGCTCACGCACATGCGCGGGCTGAGGCTGCCGAAGGGGTCCTGGAACACCACCTGCATCTCGCGTCGCAGCGGTCGGACCTGCTGCTGGCTCATGCCGTCCAGTCGCTGGTTCTCGAAGCGGATTACGCCCTGGCTGCCAATCAGCCGCAGGATGGCCAGGCCCAGCGTTGACTTGCCCGAGCCACTTTCACCGACGATGCCCAGGGTCTGGCCCTGAGGCAGGCTGAAGTTGATGCCGTCCACCGCCTTGACATGGTCCACGGTGCGGCGCAGCAAGCCTTTCTTGATCGGGAACCACACCCGCAGGTCTTCGACTTCCAGCAACGGCGCGCCTTCCGGGTTGCCGGCCGGCCCGCCGCTGGGCTCGGCGCCGAGCAGCATTTTCGTGTACGGATGCTGCGGAGCGCGGAACAATTCTTCACACGACGCCTGTTCGACGATGCAACCGCGCTGCATGACACATACGCGGTGCGCAATTCTTTTCACCAGGTTCAGATCGTGACTGATCAGTAACAGCGCCATGCCCAGCCTGGCCTGCAGGTTCTTGAGCAATTCAAGGATCTTCAACTGGACGGTAACGTCCAGCGCGGTGGTCGGTTCGTCGGCGATCAGCAGCTCCGGCTCGTTGGCCAGGGCCATGGCGATCATCACTCGCTGCCGCTGGCCGCCCGAGAGCTCATGGGGCAGAGCCTTGAGGCGCTTGACCGGGTCGGGAATGCCCACCAGTTCCAGCAGCTCCAGGGTCCGTGCGGTGGCTTCCTTGCCGCGCAGGCCCTTGTGCAGCATCAGCACTTCGTTGATCTGCTTCTCGATGCTGTGCAGCGGGTTCAGCGACGTCATCGGCTCCTGGAAGATCATGGCGATGCGGTTGCCACGGATATGGCGCATCTTCTTCTCGTCCAGGTGCAGGAGGTCCTGGTTTTCGTAGCGGATGCTCCCGGCCGGGTGCTGCGCCAGCGGGTAGGGGAGCAGGCGCAGGATGGAGTGGGCGGTGACCGATTTGCCGGAGCCACTTTCACCGACCAGGGCCAGGGTCTCGCCGCGGCGTATATCGAAGCTGACGTTTTCGACCACACGCTGCTGTTGCGCACCGCTGACGAATTCGACGGCAAGGTCGCGCACTTCGATCAAGGTGTCCTTGTTCATCTCATTTCCTCGGGTCGAAGGCATCGCGGGCGGATTCGCCGATGAATACCAGCAGGCTCAGCATCAGGGCCAGCACGGCGAAGGCACTGATGCCCAGCCATGGCGCCTGCAGATTGGATTTGCCCTGGGCCACCAGTTCGCCCAGGGACGGAGCGCCCGGCGGCAGACCGAAGCCGAGGAAGTCCAGTGCGGTCAGGGTACCGATGGCGCCGGTGAGAATGAACGGCAGGAAGGTCATGGTCGAGACCATGGCGTTGGGCAGGATGTGCCGGTACATGATCGCGGCGTTCTGCATGCCGAGGGCGCGCGCGGCCCGCACGTATTCCAGGTTGCGCCCGCGCAGGAACTCCGCGCGCACCACATCCACCAGGCTCATCCAGGAGAACAGCAGCATGATCCCCAGCAGCCACCAGAAGTTGGGCTGGACGAAGCTGGCCAGGATGATCAGCAGATACAGCACCGGTAGGCCCGACCAGATCTCCAGGAAGCGCTGTCCGGCCAGATCGACCCAGCCGCCATAAAAGCCCTGCAGCGCACCGGCTATCACGCCGATGATGGAGCTGAGCACGGTCAGCGTCAGGGCGAACAGCACCGAGATACGGAAGCCGTAGATCACCCTTGCCAGCACATCCCGCCCCTGGTCATCGGTGCCCAGCCAGTTCTGCGCGGAAGGCGGCGCAGGGGCAGGGACCTTGAGGTCGTAGTTGATGCTCTGGTAGCTGAATGGAATCGGCGCCCAGACCACCCAGCTCTGCTTCTTCTCCAGCAGGTCGCGGATGTAAGGGCTCTTGTAGTTGGCCTCGAGCGGGAATTCGCCGCCGAAGGTGGTCTCTGGGTAGCGCTTGAACGCCGGGAAGTAGAACTCGCCGTCGTAGCGCACCACCAGTGGTTTGTCGTTGGCGATCAATTCCGCGCCAAGGCTCAGGCCGAACAGGATCACGAACAGCCATAGCGACCACCAGCCGCGGCGGTTGGCCTTGAAGCGCTCGAAGCGGCGGCGATTGAGAGGGGACAGTTTCATCTCAGTGCTCCCGGCTTTCGAAGTCGATGCGTGGATCGACCAGGGTGTAGGTCAGGTCGCCGATCAGTTTCACCACCAGCCCCAGCAGGGTGAAGATGAACAGCGTGCCGAAGACCACCGGGTAATCGCGGTTGATCGCAGCCTCGAAACTCATCAGGCCGAGGCCGTCGAGGGAGAAGATCACCTCGACCAGCAGCGAGCCGGTGAAGAATATGCCGATGAAGGCCGAAGGGAAGCCGGCGATCACCAGCAGCATCGCATTGCGGAACACATGGCCGTAGAGCACGCGGTTCGGCGTCAGGCCCTTGGCCTTGGCCGTGACCACGTATTGCTTGTTGATCTCGTCGAGGAAGCTGTTCTTGGTCAACAGGGTCATGGTGGCGAAGTTGCCGATGACCAGGGCGGTGATCGGCAGGGCCAAGTGCCAGAAGTAGTCGGTGATCTTGCCCCAGGTGCTCAGTTCATCGAAGTTGCTCGACGTCAGTCCGCGCAACGGGAACCAGTCCAGGTAGCTGCCGCCGGCGAAGACCACGATGAGCAGGATGGCGAAGAGGAAGGCGGGGATCGCATAACCGACGATGATCGCCGAGCTGGTCCAGACATCGAAGTGGCTGCCGTGCCGGGTGGCCTTGGCGATCCCCAGGGGAATCGATACCAGGTACATGATCAGGGTGCTCCACAGCCCGAGGGAGATGGACACCGGCAGTTTTTCCGCGATCAGGTCGACGACCTTGGCATCGCGGAAGAAGCTGTCGCCGAAGTCCAGGCGGGCATAGTTCTTGACCATGATCCACAGGCGTTCCGGCGCCGACTTGTCGAAGCCGTACATGCGCTCGATCTCCTTGACCAGCGCCGGATCCAGGCCTTGCGCACCGCGATAGTTGGAGCCGGCCACCGAGACTTCGGCGCCTCCGCCGGCAATCCGGCTGGTGGCGCCCTCGAAGCCTTCGAGCTTGGCGATCATCTGTTCCACCGGGCCGCCGGGAGCGGCCTGGATAATGACGAAGTTGATGATCAGGATGCCGAACAGGGTCGGGATGATCAGCAGCAGGCGCCGCAGGATGTAGGCCAGCATCTTACTGTTCCCCGTCGGCTGCGGTGTCCTGCGGCGTCACCGGGGTGGCCGGCTTGACCTCGGGCTTGATCCACCAGGTATTGATGCCGATATCGTACTTGGGCGGAGTGTCCGGGTGGCCGATATGGTTCCAGTAGGCCACGCGCCAGGTCTTGATATGCCAGTTCGGCACTACGTAGTAACCCCAGAGCAATACGCGGTCGAGCGCGCGGGTATGGGCAATCAGGCTCTGCCGCGAGTCGGCGTTGATCAGCGATTCCACCAGGCTATCGACGGCCGGGTCCTTGAGGCCCATGTAGTTGCGGCTGCCCGGGTTCTCGGCGCTGCTGCTCTGCCAGAACTCGCGCTGTTCGTTACCCGGGGAATTCGATTGCGGGAAACCGCCCACGATCATGTCGAAGTCCCGGGAGCGCAGGCGGTTGATGTATTCGGCGACATCGACGCGGCGGATATTCAGGGTGATGCCGAGATCGGCAAGGTTGCGCTTGTAAGGCAGGAGGATGCGTTCGAACTCGGTCTGTGCGAGCAGGAACTCGATGGTCAGTGGCTTGCCCTGGGCATTCACCATCCGGTCGTTCTCAATGCGCCAGCCGGCATCCTGGAGCAGTTTGTAGGCCTGGCGCTGCTGTTCGCGGATCATGCCGCTGGCGTCGGTGACCGGGTTCTTGAATTCCTCGCTGAAGACCTGCTCGGGAATCCTGCCGCGCAGCGGTTCCAGGAGCTTTAGCTCATCGGGGCCAGGCAGGCCCCGGGCGGCCATCTCCGAGTTTTCGAAATAGCTTCCGGTGCGGGTGTAGGCCCCGTTGAACAACTGTTTGTTGGTCCATTCGAAGTCCAGCAGCAGGCTCAGCGCCTGGCGCACCCGCACGTCCTGGAACACCGGGCGACGCAGGTTGAAGACGAAGCCCTGCATGCCGGTGGGCGTGCCATTGGGGATCTCCTCGCGGATCAGGCGTTTTTCCCGAACGGCGGGGATGTTGTAGGCGGTGGCCCAGTTCTTCGCGCTGGTCTCGAACCAGTAGTCGAACTGCCCGGCCTTGAGCGCTTCGAGGGCTACGGTGTTGTCGCGGTAATAGTCGACGGTGATGGTGTCGAAGTTGTAGAAGCCGCGGTTGATGGGCAGGTCCTTGCCCCAGTAGTTCTTGTCGCGCACCAGGCGGATCGAGCGTCCTGGCTTGACCTCTGCGACCTTGTACGGCCCGCTGCCCACCGGGATTTCCAGGCTGCCCTTGGTGAAGTCGCGGCTTTCCCAGAAGTGTTTCGGCAGCACGGCGAGCTGCCCGAGGATCAGCGGAAGCTCACGGTTGTTGCTGTGCTTGAACTTGAACAGGACCTTGAGCGGGTCTTCGGCGACGACCTCGGCGACGTCCGCGTAATAACCGCGGAACATCGGGGCGCCGCTTTTCATCAGGGTATTGAAGGTGAACACCACGTCTTCCGCGCGCACCGGTGTACCGTCATGAAAACGCGCTTCCGGGCGCAGGTAGAAACGCACCCAACTGTTGTCCGGGGCTTTCTCGATCTGCTTGGCCAGCAGGCCGTACTCGGTGAAGGGCTCGTCCAGGCTGGCGCGGGCCAGCGTGTCGTATACCAGGTCTATGTTGTCTGCCGGCACGCCCTTGCTGATGAACGGGTTGAGGCTGTCGAAGCTGCCGAAACCATTCTCGCGGAAGGTGCCGCCCTTTGGCGCGTCGGGATTCACATAGTCGAAATGCTTGAAGTCCGCCGGGTACTTCGGCGCTTCGTTGTAAAGGGTCACGGCATGCTGCGGCGCAGCCAGACCCGGCAGGCTCAGGCCGGCCAGAAGCAGGCCGCCGAGCATCAGGCGCAGATGGGGCATCGGCATCATTGGGCGTTCTCCGAAGGCTTGAGCCACCATGTATTCAGCCCCAGGGTATAGGGCGGGGTGGTGACGAAGGCGAACCGGTTGCGGTAGGCCAGGCGGTGATAGTCGAGATACCAGTTGGGAATCATGTAGTACTGCCACGACAGCACCCGATCCAGGGCGCGGGCGGCGGCTACCTGGTCATCGCGGGTCTGTGAGGCGAGAAGGGCGTCGAGCAGGTGGTCGACCACCGGGCTGTCGACTCCGGCGTAGTTCTTGCTGCCCTTGGTGCTGGCCTGGCTGGAATGGAAATACTGCCATTGTTCCAGCCCGGGGCTGAGGGTCTGGGTCAGGGTCATCAGGATCATGTCGAAATCGAACTGGTCCAGGCGCTGCTTGTACTGGGCCCGGTCGACAGTTCGCAGGCGCGCGTCGATGCCGATGCTGGCGAGGTTCTCCACGTAGGGCTGGAGAATGCGTTCCAGGTTCGGATTGACCAGCAGGATCTCCAGCCTGAGCGGCTGGCCGTTGCTGTTCAGCAGGCGCTGCCCGTCGAGCTTCCAGCCGGCCTTGCCGAGCAGTGCCAGGGCCTGGCGCAACTGGTCGCGGCCGATTCCGCGGCCGTCGGTCTGGCTGACGGCGAAGGGTTTGGTGAACATCGCGGCGGGCAATTGGTCACGATATGGCGCCAGCAGTAGCCACTCCTTGCCAACCGGCAAGCCTTCGGCGCTGAATTCGCTATTGGGATAGAAGCTGGTGGCACGCCGGTAGGCGCTGCTGAACAGTGCCCGGTTGGTCCACTCGAAGTCGAACATCAGGCCCAGCGCCTGGCGCACGTGGCGATCGGCAAAGGCTGCGCGCCGGCTGTTCATGAACAGCCCTTGGGTCTGGGTCGGGATCTGGTGCTTGATCTGTGCCTTTATTACCTGGCCACGACGCACCGCCGGAAAGTTGTAGCCATTGGCCCAGTTTTTCGCCTGGTGCTCGATATAGATGTCGAACTCGCCGGCCTTGAAGGCTTCGAATGCCACGTCGCTGTCGCGATAGAACTCGTACTCGACGCGATCGAAGTTGTACTTGCCCCGATTGACCGGCAGGTCCTTGCCCCACCAGTCCTTGACTCGCTCGAACACCAGGCGCCGGCCCGGCTGCACCTCGCTGATGCGATACGGGCCACTACCCAGTGGTGGCTCGAAGGTGGTGGCCTTGAAGTCGCGCCCTTGCCAGTAATGCTGTGGCAGCACGGGCATTTCACCGAGACGCAGGATCAGCAGGGGATTGCCGGCACGCTTGAAGACGAAGCGAATACGCTGGGGGTTGAGCACATCGACCCGTTCGACCTCCTGGAGGTTGGTGCGGTAGATCGGGTGGCCTTCCTTGAGCAGGGTGCGGTAGGAAAATGCGACATCCGCCGCGGTGATCGGCCGGCCATCATGGAAACGCGCCTCCGGACGCAGGTTGAATACTACCCAACTGCGGTCTTCCGCATACTCGACCGAACGGGCGATCAGCCCGTAGCTCGACGTCGCCTCGTCTCCGGACGGGTCGTACTGGCCGGTGCCGACCATCAGCGTTTCATTGAGCTCGTTGACCCCGTATTGCAGGAAGTTCGGCGTGGTAACCGGGCTGCTGCCCTTGAAGGTATAGGGATTGAGGGTGTCAAAGGTGCCGAATGCCATGGCATGCAAGGTGCCGCCTTTTGGCGCTTGCGGGTTGACCCAATCGAAGTGGGTAAATTTGGCTGGGTACTTGAGCGTGCCGAACTGGGCGTAACCGTGACTTTCGGTGATCGTTGCGCCCGCGGGAAAGCTCAAGGCCAGGCTGAATGACAGCAGGAGGGGACGTATCAAGTCGGCGATCCGATCCAGGCGGCTTGGGCTTTGTTTCCCTACAGTAACAGCTTGTATCGGCAGGAAAAAGAGCGCATCCGTGGCGTCTGGCGCCGCAGTCGGGCGGCGCCTTCCTTTATCAATGAGGCAGGTAGACGGTGAGTGTCTGGCCTGGCTTCAAAGCCTGGCCGCTGCGCGGATTCCAGCGCTTGAGATGTTGCATCTCGACATTGAAGCGTTTGGCTACCAGGTACAGCGAATCACCCTTGCGCACCTTGTACTGGGTGGCGCGCTGCTTGTTGCCGGCAGCAGGTGCCGACTTCGTGGTCGAGGCCAGCTTGATGGCCGGCTGGCTGCTGTTCATCACCAGGGTCTGGCCTGCGCTCAGGCGGTTGCCCTTGAGCTTGTTCCAGCGTTGCAGGTCCTTGACGCTGACCCGGTTGGCCTTGGCGATGCTGCCCAGGCTGTCGCCACGCTTGACCTTGTAGCGCACGCTACGTGCAGGCGGGGTTTCAGCTTCGGCGAGGGCGGCCTTGAACACTGCGGCCTGGGGTTGCAGGGCGAGCAGTTCCTCGGGCTTCATGCTCGACAGGCTGCTGGTCAGCAGTTGTGCCTTGGCAGTGGGCACCAGCAACTGCTGGGGGCCATCCACGGTCATGCGTTTCTTGAAGGCAGGATTGAGCTGGAACAGCTCGTCCTCGTCGATCTCGGCCAGGGCGGCGACCCGCGACAGGTCGAGGCGGTCCTTGATGGCAACGGCCTCGAAGTAGGGTTCGTTGGCGATCGGATTGAGGTTGACCCCGTAGGCCTCCGGAGTCAGCACCACCTGGGACAGGGCCAGCAGCTTCGGCACGTAGTCGCGGGTTTCCTGGGGCAGCGGCAGGTTCCAGTAGTCGGTCGGCAGGCCAAGCCGTTCGTTGCGCTCGATGGCCCGGCTGACCGTGCCTTCGCCGGCGTTGTAGGCGGCCAGGGCCAGCAACCAGTCGCCGTTGAACATGTCGTGCAGGCGGGTCAGGTAGTCCAGCGCGGCGTTGGTCGACGCGGTGATGTCGCGGCGGCCATCGTAGAAACGGGTCTGGCGCAGGTTGTAGTGACGCCCCGTGGAAGGAATGAACTGCCACAGTCCGACCGCGTGGGCACGGGAATAGGCCAGCGGGTTGTAGGCGCTCTCGATTGCCGGCAACAGGGCCAGCTCCAGTGGCATTTCGCGTTCTTCGAGGCGCTCGACGATGTAGTGGATATAGAGACTGCTGCGGTCGCCAGCGGTCTCGAGGAAACTCGGGTTGCTGGCAAACCACAGGCGCTGCTGTTCGATACGCGGGTTGACGCCGATATCGTCCTGCAACTGGAAGCCCTGGCGAATGCGCTCCCAGACGTCCTGCGGCGCCTGCTCGGCGGGCTTGGCCTGGACGAACACAGGCTTGTGCTTCACGCGGGGCTGGACGTGCATGCGAACGGCTTCGTTGTCGCCCATTTGACTGGTGCTCTGGCAGCCCACGAGGGTGGCTGTCAGGCCGAGCGCGACGGCCTGTGCAAGGCGCGTCATGGCGACGGTCGTGAAGGTTCTGCGGCGATTGGACGACATTGGCTGGGACAGAGTTCCGGGCGAAAATGTCGGGCGATTCTAGAAAGCGCCCCCAGGCGGGTCAACCTTTCAGAACCAGCCGGTCATCAAGCGGCAATCATCAGAACTTATCCTTCCATGCCCTCAGCCCAGCAAAAACAGCACTTGGCGTAGGGTTTAAGGCTCCCGCCCGTTCGTCTGCTTTTTCTTTAACGGATGTTTCTTCCACCCGCAAAAAAGGGTTGGTCAGACGTTCCAGGGCGATGGTCGAGGGCAAGGTGATGCGATTTTCCGCACGCAAGCGGGAAACTTCTTCGAACCGTGCTAGAACCTGCTGGTTGGCCGGCTCGACGGCGCAGGCAAAACGCAGGTTGCTCAGAGTGTATTCATGTGCGCAGTACACCAGCGTCGTTCCCGGCAAGGCAGCCAGGCGTTGCAGTGAGTCGTGCATCTGCTGCGGCGTGCCTTCGAACAACCTGCCGCAGCCGGCGGCGAACAGGGTGTCGCCGCTGAAGAGCAAGGGCGTGGCAGGCTGGTCGCTGAAGTAGGCGATGTGCCCGAGGGTGTGGCCGGGAACCGTGAAGACCCGGAAGTCGGTATCCAGGACCCGTACCACCGCGTTGTCTTCAAGGGCCAGGTCGCGTCCGGGAATGGCTTCACTGGCCGGCCCGCAGACCCGCGCGCCGGTGGCCGCCTTCAGGGTTTCGACACCGCCGGTATGGTCATGGTGATGATGGGTCACGAGGATATCCTCCAGGCGCCATCCGGGATGCTGCCCGAGCCACTCCAGCACCGGTGCCGGATCGCCCGGATCGACTACTGCGCAGCGGCGGCTTTCGGCGTCCTGCAACAACCAGATGTAGTTGTCATTGAAAGCGGGCAAGGCTTCTATCTGTATCATCGAGCGATTCGCCAAACGTGGGACAAGGGTGCATCTTAGTAGCTATGTGTTCCATCGAGAACCTTCAAGGGAGGATGCAATGACCGATCAAGCCTTCGCCCACGCCGATCCGCAATGGCTCGAACTGATCACCCTGGCCCGCGACTGGTTCGCCGGGCCCTTGGGGCAACTGATGCTCGCCGAGGAGCAGCGCCTGCTCGAGGACGAACTGGGCCGTTATTTTGGTGGCTATCTGGTCCATTACGGACCTGGCGCCGAGCCACCCCCCACGGCCCCCCAGGTGCAGCGCAACGTGCGGCTCGGTGCGCCACTGCCGGGAGTCGAAATCGTTTGCGAGGAGCAGGCCTGGCCGCTCAGCGAACATGCGGCCGACGTTGTGGTGCTGCAACATGGCCTGGACTTTTCCCTGTCGCCCCACGGCCTGCTCCGCGAAGCGGCCAGCAGTGTGCGCCCCGGGGGGCACCTGCTGATCGTCGGCATCAACCCCTGGAGCAGTTGGGGCATTCGTCGTGTATTCGCCCACGATGCCTTGCGCAAGGCTCGCTGCATCTCGCCGTCGCGGGTTGGCGACTGGCTCAACCTGCTGGGGTTCGCGCTGGAGAAACGCCGGTTCGGGTGCTATCGTCCGCCGCTTGCCTCGCCGGCCTGGCAAGCCCGGTTGGCGGGGTGGGAGCGTCTTGCCGGGCGCTGGCAGGGCTCCGGTGGCGGGGTCTACCTGCTTGTCGCGCGCAAGATGGTGGTCGGCCTGCGACCGTTGCGCCAGGAGCGCCGCGAGCCGATGGGCAAGCTGCTGCCGCTGCCGCTGGCCAAGGTCAATCGCCAGGCGCCCCACCCGGAAGGCAGACCTTTCAACGATGAAAAAGGCTGTACATGAGCGATAGCGTCGAGATCTACACCGATGGTGCCTGCAAGGGCAATCCCGGCCCAGGCGGGTGGGGCGTCCTGATGATCTACAAGGGGGTCGAGAAGGAGCTCTGGGGTGGCGAGCGGGAAACCACCAACAACCGCATGGAACTGATGGCGGCCATCAAGGGCCTGGAGGCGCTGCGTCGCGAGTGCGAGGTGCTCCTGGTGACCGACTCCCAGTACGTGATGAAAGGCATCACCGAGTGGATGACCAACTGGAAGAAACGGGGCTGGAAGACGGCCGCCAAGGAACCGGTGAAGAACGCCGATCTCTGGCAGTTGCTCGACGAGCAGGTCAACCGGCACAAGGTCAAGTGGCAATGGGTACGCGGCCATATCGGCCATCACGGCAACGAACGTGCCGACCAGTTGGCCAATCGCGGAGTCGACGAGGTCCGCGGCATGCGCTGAGGCGCGTGCCGATGAATCTCCGGGACGCCATGGCGAAGCTGGGTTAAGATTCGCCGTTTTCAGCAACACGGCAGGAGATCACCGGCGTGGATTTGCAAAACAACAGGTCGGTAGTCCTCGATACCGAAACCACCGGTATGCCGGTGACCGATGGCCACCGGGTCATCGAGATCGGTTGTGTCGAACTGATCGGTCGGCGTTTGAGCGGGCGTCACTTCCACGTCTATCTGCAGCCGGATCGTCCAAGCGACGAGGCTGCCATCGGCGTTCACGGCATCACCGACGCCTTCCTTGTGGGCAAGCCGCGTTTCGCTGAAGTCGCCGACGAGTTCTTCGAGTTCATCCAGGGCGCGCGCCTGGTCATCCACAACGCATCGTTCGACGTTGGCTTCCTCAACAATGAATTCGCCCTGATCGGCCAGCAGGATCGCGCCGACCTGTCGCAGCATTGCGAGATTCTCGACACCCTGATGATGGCCCGTGAGCGCCATCCGGGGCAGCGCAACAGCCTCGATGCCTTGTGCAAACGCTACGGCATCGACAACTCCGGTCGTGAATTGCACGGCGCCTTGCTCGACTCCGAGCTGCTCGCCGATGTCTTCCTGGCGATGACCGGTGGCCAGACCAGCCTGTCGCTGGCTGGCACCGAGGGCGAGGGTGAGGGTGCGGCGAACCAGGGCAGCGAGATCCGCCGTCTGCCCGCAAGCCGGCAGGCCGGACGTATCATCCGCGCCACGCCCGAGGAACTCGAAGCCCACCTTGCCCGCCTCGAAGCGGTGGCCAAGTCCGCCGGTGCCCCGGCCCTGTGGCAGCAACTGGCGCAGGGCAACTGAGGCATTTCCCGCGCGCCATCGCGGCGACCTTCTACCCTGAGATGAACGGCCCACGAGGCCTGTCGCAGGAAGAAGGTAACGCCGCTCATGTACAAGGACCTCAAGTTTCCCGTTCTCATCGTTCACCGTGACATCAAGTCCGACACCGTGGCCGGTGATCGCGTCCGTGGCATCGCCCAGGAACTGGCCCAGGACGGTTTCACCATCCTCAGCGCCATCGACTACGCCGAAGGTCGCCTGGTCGCCGCCACCCATCACGGCCTCGCCTGCATGCTGATCGCCGCAGAGGGCGCCGGCGAGAACACCCATCTGTTGCAGAACATGGTCGAGCTGATTCGCCTGGCCCGCTCCCGTGCGCCCCATTTGCCGATCTTCGCCCTGGGCGAGCAGGTCACCCTGGAAAACGCCCCCGCCGATGCGATGAGCGAGCTGAACCAGTTGCGCGGCATCCTGTACCTGTTCGAAGACACCGTGCCTTTTCTCGCTCGCCAGGTTGCCCGCGCTGCGCACAATTACCTCGACGGCCTGCTGCCGCCATTTTTCAAGGCGCTGGTGCAGCACACCGCGCAATCCAATTACTCGTGGCATACCCCGGGCCACGGTGGCGGCGTAGCCTATCGCAAGAGTCCGGTAGGGCAGGCGTTTCACCAGTTTTTCGGGGAGAACACCCTGCGCTCCGACCTCTCGGTTTCCGTGCCGGAACTGGGCTCGTTGCTGGACCACACGGGCCCCTTGGCAGAGGCCGAAGCCCGCGCCGCGCGCAATTTCGGCGCCGACCACACGTTCTTCGTGATCAACGGTACTTCGACGGCCAACAAGATCGTCTGGCATTCGATGGTGGGCCGCGATGACCTCGTGCTGGTGGATCGCAACTGCCACAAGTCGGTGCTCCACGCGATCATCATGACCGGCGCGATCCCCCTGTACCTGTGTCCGGAGCGCAACGAACTGGGCATCATCGGCCCGATCCCGCTCAGCGAGTTCAGCGCCGAGTCGATCCAGGCCAAGATCCTCGCCAATCCGCTCGCCAGGGGGCGTGAGGCGCGGGTCAAGATGGCGGTGGTGACCAACTCCACCTATGACGGCTTGTGCTACAACGCCGAGATGATCAAGCAGACCCTTGGCAACAGCGTCGAGGTCCTGCATTTCGACGAGGCCTGGTACGCCTATGCGGCCTTCCACGAATTTTTTGCCGGACGCTACGCCATGGGCACCTCGCGCAGCGCCGAAAGCCCGCTGGTGTTCAGTACCCACTCCACCCACAAGCTGCTTGCCGCCTTCAGCCAGGCATCGATGATCCATGTGCAGGATGGCGGTCGTCGACAGTTGGACCGCGACCGTTTCAATGAAGCGTTCATGATGCACATCTCTACCTCGCCGCAATACAGCATCCTGGCCTCTCTGGATGTGTCCTCGGCGATGATGGAAGGGCCGGCGGGGCGCTCGCTGCTTCAGGAAATGTTCGACGAGGCCCTGAGTTTCCGGCGCGCCCTGGCCAACCTGCGCGAACACCTCGGTGCCGACGACTGGTGGTTCAGCGTCTGGCAACCGCCGCGGGTCGAGGGTATCCATCGTGTCGCCACGGAAGACTGGCTGCTCGAGCCCCAGGCGCAGTGGCACGGCTTCGGTGATCTCGGCGGGGATTACGTGCTGCTCGACCCGATCAAGGTAACCCTGGTCATGCCCGGCCTGGATGCGGCGGGAAGCCTGGATCGCAATGGCATTCCCGCGGCGGTGGTCAGCAAATTCCTCTGGGAACGCGGCCTGGTGGTGGAAAAGACCGGGCTCTACTCCTTCCTGGTGCTGTTTTCGATGGGAATCACCAAGGGCAAATGGAGCACGTTGCTCACCGAACTGCTGGAGTTCAAGCGTAGCTACGATGCCAATACCGAGCTGGCCCACTGCCTGCCGTGCGTCGCCAGCCTGGATCCGCAGCGTTATCGCGGCATGGGGTTGCGTGATCTGTGCGATCAGTTGCACGCCTGTTATCGCAGCAATGCCACTGCCAAGCAGCTCAAGCGCCTCTACACCCGATTGCCGGAAGTGGTGATGAAACCGTCCATGGCCTACGACAAGCTCGTTCGCGGTGAAGTGGAGGCGGTTCCTATCGAGCAATTGCTGGGCCGTGTCGCTGCGGTGATGCTGGTCCCGTATCCACCGGGCATTCCGCTGATCATGCCAGGTGAACGCTTCACCGAGGCGACCCGGTCGATCATCGATTACCTCGCTTTCGCGCGGGCTTTCGACACGGGTTTTCCCGGATTCGTCGCCGATGTGCATGGCTTGCAACATCAGGAAACAGATGCTGGGCGGGTGTACACCGTGGACTGCGTCAAGGAGTAGCGGACCGGAAGTGTGGCCGGGTGATAGAATCCGCCGCTTGAATTCAGGAGGTAAGCGCGTGCGCAAAGTGGCGGTGGTAATGGCAGTGCTGGCCCTGGCCGGCTGTGACAACGATGCCGAGCGGGTGCACAAGCAGGTTGCCGAGCACCTGCAGAATCCGAAGACGGCCAAGTTCGCCAACGTGCGGTTCAATACCAAGGGCGATATCTGTGGCCAGTTCCGCGGCAAGGACGACAACGGCAACTACCTGCCATACCGCAGCTACGTAGCGATCAAGAACGGCGCGGATTACAACATCATCATCGACGAAACCGGCAACGACTTGCGTATCCGGGAAGTCTGCGGTGGTGCTGACCTGCAGCGTCGTGCCGATGCCCTCGCCAACGACCCGGCACCGCAGGGGTGGGATGTGGAAATCGTCCAGGGGCCGAACATGGGGGCGTTGAGCGATATCACCGCGCGCCTGATCGAGAAGGGCATCCCGTCCTCGGTGGTCTACCGTGACGGCAAGCCTGTGGTCCTTCTCGGGCCGTTCATGGAAAAGGCCGAGGCCGTGGCCAGCAAAGACGATGTAATGGCACGCCTGGGCACCGACTCGGTGGTCATCCAGCACGACGCCCCGCGATAATCCTTTGTGTAATGTCCTCTGGAACGGTATTGGCGCATTGTCGGTCTATGCTCATTGATAGAGGTGTTTCAATGAGTGCGGCAACGGTGAGGAGGGGGCCATGTCCACGCTGGAGCGAGCCATTACGGTTGCAGCCCGTGCCCATGAAGGGCACCGGGACAAAGGCGGCGCTGCGTACATCCTGCATCCATTGCGGGTGATGCTGCGGGTTTCGACTACCGAGCAGCGCATCGTCGCAGTGCTGCACGAGGTGCTTCAGGATTCACCCATGACCCTGTCCGATCTGGCGCGCGAAGGCTTCGCCCTGAAGATCCTTGCTGCGGTGCAGGCGTTGAGTCCACGCTGCGATGAAAGCGACGAGGAATTCGTCGCCAGGATCGGCAATGACCCGCTGGCCCGGGCAGTCAAGCTGGCGGACCTGGCCGATGAAAGCGATCCGGGCCGCATCCAGGTTGCAGGCCCTGCCGACATTGCCCGACTGCAGCGTTGCCAGCAGGCCAGTGCCTATCTACAGACGCTGGCCTAACTTCAACTACAGGCCTTGAGATCAACCGGGCCGACGAACTCGTTGCCGTGGCCCATTACGCACGCTACGCGCTGGTTGCGTTGGCGCTCCCAGGCCTGTGCCGGATAGGTCTTGTTCCAGGCTTCGTACAACTGGCGGTCCTGCCTGGACAAGCGCAGGTCATATTGTTTGCTCATGTAGAAGTAGGTGCGCGCGATCATTCCTCGAATGGAAGGGCGCGGCATGACCTTTTTCGCCTTGAAATCCACCTGGGTCAGGCACGAACCATATTGCCCGTGTTGCTCGGGCAGCCAGCCGAAAGCGAAGTTGCTGCGATCACCATTCACCTCGCCGATGCTCGGCACCAGGTTGTGCAGGTCGGCTTCTGCACGCTGGTACAGGGTATCGTTGCGCGAACAGTTCTTGCGTCCACCGCTTTGCCAGCATTGGCGCTGATGACCGATCTGCCATGCCGGTACTATGTGCTCCCACTCGATCCGCGAGGCGCGGTTGGCATTCTTGCGCGGGACGTAGCCGCAGCCAGCAAGGTCCACCTTGTTTCCGGCGTACTTGCAACCGCAATAGAACTCCGTCGATTGCGGGGCGTACAAGCGCCAGGCGATCTTCTTCGCTTCGCTGAAAGTCCGGGGTGCGTCTGCGTGGGCGGTGAGGCTGAACAACAGGCAGCTGGCTGCCAAAAACGTGAATCTCATCCGCGTCAGTCTTCCTTCGGCACCGTCCAGAAAATCTGCACGCCCCCATCGTCGCGATGGGCGAGGGTGACGTTGTCGTTCTCTGCTATTTCCTCGAGCAGGGTTTCCCAGTCGTCCGGAGACTCCTGTTCTAGGCGAAAGATCAGCGCCGCCTTCGAGCGCTGGGCGGTCGGGGAATTGATGATTTTCTGGATGCGCACGCCGAGTTGCTCATAACTGCTGGCTGGCGTGGTAGCGGAGGGAGTGGCCACGAAAGTGTTCCTTGTTTTTGCTGTATGCGCATACAGTATTTAACTGTAGGATTTTTCGCAACAGCTAGTCGGTTCAAAGAGGCTCTATGACTGCTTCGCCGCAGTTTTGCTGCATGGACGGCAAACAATTTTCAATGCGGGTTCGCACAGCTCATGTAGGACCCCGCGAAAGCT
>NZ_JAOECN010000030.1:0-73026 GCF_029836855.1 Pseudomonas sp. GD04058 | reverse complement strand
CAAGGGCGCTGAAGATCTACCGGCATGCACTTGGCGGCCATAACGCGGTTCTCAGACGGGCACCTCGCAGCCACCACTATTCAGAAAAGATGTGTAGATACCCAAGGCTCAGCGGCGAAGCGGCTGTGCCTGCAAACTATCGAGGAATATCCTGGCATCCCGATTGGAGCGCAGGCAGACCACCTGGCACGTCGACGGAGCCGTCGCCGCGAGTTGCTTCATCTTTTGCCGTGCCGAGATCCTCGTCCGCCACATGAACCCGAAGAACTCCGGCAGGCTGGCCAGCCGTTCCGGGCAGTCGTCCGGCAAGTCCGGCCGGGAGCGACCGTGGTTAAGCAGCGTCCTGAGCACTACGCGCCAGAATCGAAGCGGTGCGGACCGGTCGATCCAGATCAGCAGGTCCGCGCGGGCCAGCCTGTTGTTCCAGGTTGCCGAATGCCCACCTTCGAAGATCCAGCGCTCACCGGCCTCGACCTCATGGCAAAGACGGGTCTTCTGGTCATGGCTGCGTTCGACCCACCCAGGCTGCCAGTGAATCGTATCGATATGCACGACCGGCAAACCCGTGCGTTCGCCCAGCGCGCGCGCCAGGGTACTTTTCCCCGACCCCGGCTGACCAATGATCATCACCCGTTGCATTGAAGTTCCCTCTCGCCGTGCCTGCTGGTTTTTTGGGGGGCGCGATTGTACGGCAATGAACGGGTCGGTCCAATCATGTCATTTCAGTATTTGTCGCTACGCTGCGCTGCACGAGGGTTGGTAAATACGTACACAAGTTCGGCGAACGACAGCTCACCTGAAATCACCAGTGGCAATATGCATCTTCGTGACGATCACCTGGCGGTATAGCGCGGAGCAAGCCGGTTGCTGGACAACTGATCGAACAGCGCCTGCCGGCTGGCCTCATAGCGTTCGAACGGCTGCAGGTCGTGCATCGAGGGGATGGAGATCAATACCTCGTCGTCGAAGTCCTGCAGCGCGCCGTCTACCAGGTCCTCGGCCGACATCACGATGCCCGGGTCGAGGTTCTCGACGGGCAGGCCGCCGATCTGCCAGAAGTCGGTCGCGGTGGCTCCCGGCAATACGGCCTGGATCCTGATGCCCTGGTCCGCCAGTTCCTTGTGCAAGGATCGGGTAAAGGCGGTGACATAGGCCTTGCTGCCGCCGTAGACGCCGTTGAGCAGCTCCGGTGCCAGGCTGACGATGGAGGAGATGTTGATGACGGCGCCTTGCTTGCGCGCCACGAACCCCGGAATGGCTGCATAGGTGAGGCGGGTCAGGGCGGTGATGTTGAGGGTGATCATTTCGGCCATGCGCTCGACGTTGCTCTTCAGCAGGCTGGTGTGAGTGCCGATGCCGGCGTTGTTCACCAGCAGGGTGATGCTGGCGTCCTCGCGCAGCTTGCCTTCTACCCTGGCCAGGTCATCCAGGTTGGCCAGGTCTGCCGGAAATACCTCGACGTTGCGTTGGGTTTGCGTGGTGATGCGATTGGCAAGTGTGTTCAGGCGCTCGTGGTTACGGGCCACCAGCACCAGGTCGTAACCCCGGTGTGCGAGGCGTTGCGCGTAGATGGAACCGATGCCGGTGGATGCACCGGTGATGAGGGCGGTGCCTTTGGATTGCTGGGTCATGGTCGTGCTCCGTTGGCTGGGTGTGACGCCATGATGCAGAGGATCGCCTTTGTCTTAAACGACGCATATGCTACGTTTTCAGGACATCAACACCGTGGAGTTCCGTCATGCACCGTGTCGGCTATCTGCTCACCGATGGTTTCCAGGTCATGTCACTGGCGACCCAGGCTGTATTCGAGTTCGCCAATATCGTTGCTGGCGAAGCGATCTACAGGATCCAGAATTTCTCCGTCGATGGCGGTACGGTGCGCTCCTCCCTCGGGATGTATATGGACACGCTGCCGTTGGCTGCTCCCGGTTTGGCCGACACCTGGATGATCACCGGAACACTGACTCCGCTGACGCCGCCGAGCGAGAAAGTGCTGGAAAGCGTGCGAGGTTTCGTCGAGGGCGCTCGCCGCACCGCCGGCCTGTGTACCGGTGGTTTCATCCTGGCCCAGGCAGGTGTCCTGGATCACCGCAGGGCCACCACACACTGGGCCTATGCGAAACAGCTGCGTGAGCTGCATCCGAAAATCGAAGTCGAGGAAGACCGGATCTTCATCGTGGATGGCCAGGTCTGGACATCCGCCGGCATGAGCGCCGCCCTGGACATGGCACTTGGCATGGTGGAGAAGGATCTGGGAAACGAGGTGGCCAGGTCGGTGGCACGCCAGCTGGTCATGCATCAGCGCCGCTCCGGGGGGCAATCCCAGCATTCCGAGCTGCTGACGCTGTCGCCGAAATCAGACCGGATCCAGGCCGCACTGGATTACGCGCGGCGGAATCTGGGGCGGCCCTTGAGTGTCGAGGAACTCGCCGAAGCCGTGCACTTGAGCCCCCGGCAATTTACCCGGGTATTCACCGCCGAGACCGGCCAATCACCCGCCAAGGCCGTGGAAAGGCTGCGTCTTGAAGCGGCCCGGGTGATGATCGAGCAGAGCCGGCACAGCCTGGACGTGGTGGCGAAGGAAGCCGGCTTCAGGGACCGGCGGCATCTGCGCGAGGTCTTCATTCGTGGTTACGGCGTGCCCCCGCAGGCGGTGCGCAGGGATGCCCGGCGGGTGTGATGGCCGAGCACTGGGGGCGTGGGCATGGCGACATCGCCGTCAGGTGCTTTCGCGAACCACCAAATTGGAAGCTCACATCCTCCATCAGCTGTCCACGCCCCAGGCTGCCTTGGTTATACCATCTGGTCCGGCCCGCTGAAGAACGTTAATGTGCTGTGGCGCAACGCCATGCAGCGCTCCAAAAAATCAGCAGCAGGGTCCGAGGTTAGCGTGTTCAGGTTTCTAGTCATCGTATTTCCTTATTTCAATGCTGCTGCGACCTCAGCATTTGTCGATCCATTCCGGGCAGCCAATTACCTCAGCGGAGAGACGCATTTCTACTGGGAGTTCGCCTCGATCGATGGCGGTGGCACCCGGGCCTCGAATGGCATGGACGTGTTCACGCAGTCCCTTGCTAGAGTGCGAAATGAAAGCTGGGATCTGGTGGTGGTGTCCTGCAGTTGGACGCCTGAGAAGTTCCACAGTCCCCGCTTGCAGAGCCTACTCAGAGGGTGGGCAAACAAGGGCTGCATGCTCGGAGCGATCGACACAGGGACCTTTCTGCTCGCTGAGGCAGGTTTGCTCTCTGGGCGCCGTGCGACAGGACATTACGAACATATTGATGCGCTCATCGAGCTGTATCCCGACGTCACTATTGTCGAGGATTTATATGTCTTCGATGAAAATCGTTTCACGTGTTGTGGTGGAGCAGCCGCAACGGATACTGCCCTGCAGCTGATTCGCAATATGCACGGAGAAACGGTCTCCAACGAGGCAGCCCGTTATGTGTTTCATCAACAATTCCGGCCAGGCAGCACGCAGCAGAACCCTCAAGACCATCAACCGCTGGGACACACCGTACCGCCTGCAGTAATGCATGCAATCAAGCTGATGGAAACTCACCTGGAGGAGGTCATCAGCATTCCGGAAATCAGCGAGCGGGTGGGAATCTCACAACGCCAACTCGACCGTTTGTTCCGTGACGTGACCCATAAAACGCCCGCACTTTACTACCGTGATATCCGACTGGATCGAGCGCGTGGGTTGGTCACCCAGACCAGCATGGCGCTGACCAAGGTAGGCGTGGCTTCTGGCTTTCCTAACCAATCCCATTTTTGCAAAGTCTATCGCGAGCGCTTTGGTTTGACGCCCAGCCAGGATCGACAGGACGGGCGTGTACCGTTCAACTACCGCGCCTGGCCAATGCACCAGCCTGGCAAGCAGCGATGATTGCGTGTCGCTCATTGCAATCACTTATCTAAAAACGACGCCGACGAAATAAACAAATAGATCGGCGAAATATGAAAATTCTTCGCCTTGCAGCCAGCCCACTATCGACCCCACAGAACGAGCCAAACCCCATGCTCGTGATAATAAAAGGGCCGTTGATATGTCTGAGTTGCTGCATCCTCGTCAATTCGAATCGATCAAACAGGGCTACGATCCGGATCCGTTGATCTCCCACTCTCTGCGGGCTGAGGCCTATGTTGAGCCCGAATGGTTCCACCTTGATCAGCAGGCCATCATCGCGAAAAGCTGGCAGTGGGTTTGCCACGTTGAAAAGGTTCGGGAGCCTGGTAGCTACACCACCGTAGATATCGCCGGTCATCCAATCGCCGTAGTTCGCGACCAGGACGGTAGCCTCCGTGCCTTCTACAACGTTTGTAAACACCGCGCTCATCCGGTGCTGCAAGGGGAAGGCAAGACGCGCCGCATCGTTTGCCCGTACCACTCCTGGTGCTACGGCCTGAACGGCAGCCTGGTCGCTGCCCCGCATGTTGGCGGGTTGAAAGACTTCAACAAAGAAGACATTCATCTCACCCCAGTCCAGGTCGAAGAATTCTGTGGCTTCGTCTACGTTAATCTCGACCCGCAGGCCGCTCCGCTTCATCAGCAGTCTGGCGACCTCGCGAAGGAAGTTTTGAAGTGGGCGCCAGACATCGAGAAGCTCACCTTCGCTCGTCGATTGACCTACGAGATCAAGTCGAACTGGAAGAACGTGGTCGACAACTTCCTCGAGTGCTACCACTGCCCGACAGCTCACAAGGACTTCTGCACACTGGTCGACATGGATACCTACAAGGTGGAAACCCACGGTATCTACTCCAGCCACATGGCGGAAGCCGGCAAGGGGCAGAACTCGGCCTACGACGTATCCAAGGCTAGCGTCCGCACCCACGCGGTCTGGTGGCTGTGGCCTAACACCTGCTTGATGCGCTACCCGGGTCGTAGCTCGATGATCGTCCTGAACATCGTGCCCATGGGCCCTGATCGCACGTTCGAAACCTACGACTTCTTCCTGGAAACACCTGAACCGGACGACATGGAGAAGGAAGCCATTCGTTACCTCGATGAGGTGCTCCAGGTGGAAGACATCTCGCTGGTCGAGAACGTCCAGCGCGGCATGCAAACCCCGGCATTCGATCAGGGGCGAATCGTCACTGATCCGAACGGCTCCGGCAAATCCGAGCATGCCTTGCATCACTTCCACGGTCTGGTACTGGATGCATACGCACGTAGCGTGAAGCCATGAGCAGCGGCGGCCTGAAGGGAAAGGTCGCCTTGGTCACCGGTGGTACAGGCGGCATTGGCAGGGCTGTGTGTGAGCGCTTGCTGAAGGAGGGGGCTGTGGTCTACGCCGCCGACCTGTCGCAACGGCAGCCAGTGCCAGGTGCGATGCCAGTGCAACTGGACGTCGGTGATGAAACTCAAGTGCAGGCAGTCATGCAGCAAGTGACTCAGGAACAAGGGCGGCTTGATGTGCTGGTGAACGCTGCCGGTATAGAGGTGGAACACACCATCGAGCACACCACCCTGGAAGTCTGGAACCGCGTATTCGCGGTGAATGTCACCGGCACGTTCCTGGTCAGCAAATACGCATTACCACTGTTACGCGAAAGCAGCGCAGCGAGCGTTATCAACTTTGGTTCTTACGACGGGTTCATCGCCGACCCTGGTCTGGCGGCCTACTGCGCGAGCAAGGGAGCAGTACATGCGTTGACTCGCGCTATGGCTTGCGACCATGGCCCCGAGGGTATCCGGGTCAATGCGGTATGCCCCGGCTACATCGATACGCCGATGCTCCGCAGCTTTTTCCAGGATCACGGCGATATCGCCAGCCTGGAAAGCGCGGTGCGCGATATACACCCAACCCGGCGCTACGGCACGCCACCCGATGTCGCCAACCTCGTTTACTGGTTGGCCAGTGATGAGGCCCGCTATGCCAGCGGCCAGTTGTGGATTCTCGATGGTGGCCTGACCGCCCAAGTACAACAAATGAAATTGTGAGCCTTGCCATGCCAAAATCCGTGATCATTACCTGCGCCACTACCGGTGGCGTACACACCCCGACCATGTCGGAATACCTGCCAATCACCCCGCAGGAAATCGCCGATTCGTCCATCGAGGCCGCTAACGCCGGCGCGTCGATTATCCACTTGCATGCCCGCAACCCTGAAACCGGCAAGCCGGATCCGCGCCCTGAGCTGTTCCAGGACTTCATGGGACAGATCCATCGCCAGAGCGATGCCGTGCTAAACGTGTCCACCGGTGGCGGCCTGGGCATGACCCGCGAGGAACGCCTGCGGGCGGCCCTGGCCGTCAGCCCGGAGATGGCTTCGTTGAACGTGGGCTCGATGAACTTCGGCATCTTCCCGATGAAGGCCAAGTATTCCAACTGGAAGCATGACTGGGAGCCGGCGTTCCTCGACAGCACCCGCGATTTCATCTTTCGCAACACCTTCGCTGACATCGAGTACATCGTCAAAGAGCTGGGTGATGGTCACGGCACCAGGTTTGAATTCGAGTGTTACGACTTGGGCCACCTGTACAACCTGGCATGGGTGATCGACCAGGGCTGGGTCAAGCCGCCGTTCCTCATTCAGATCGTGTTCGGCGTTCTCGGTGGCGTTGGCGCCGACCTGGACAATCTGATGCACATGCACACCGTCGCGCAGAAGCTGTTCGGGAAAGATTACGAATGGTCGGTGTTGGCAGCTGGCAAGCACCAGATGAGCTTTGCCACCCAGGCTGCAATGCTTGGCGGCAACGTTCGGGTAGGTCTGGAAGACAGCCTCTTCATCGGTGCGGGCGAGAAAGCAAAAAGCAATGCCGAGCAAGTGCTGAGGATTCGTTCGATCGTCGAAAACCTCGGGCTCAAGGTGGCCACGCCTGAAGAAGCTCGAGCGCGTCTTGGGTTGAAAGGTCGCGACAAGATCACCTTGTGATTCGTGATTGGGGATACGCCATGCATACCAAAATGTTGATCAACGGCGAGCTCGTTGAAGGCGCCGCTGCGCCCCTGGCTGTCATCGATCCGGCTACTGGCGAGGAGATCGTCAGTGTTCGCCAGGTGGATGATGCTCAGTTGGATAGGGCTGTGCGTAGCGCTCACGAAGCGTTCGAGTCCTATTCGAAAACTACCCCGGCGCAGCGTGCTGCTCTCTTGCAGGATATTGCCGGGGTGATCGAGCAGAATGCCGAGGAACTGGCCTCATTGGAGAGTCAGAACGTCGGCAAACCATGGCCATCGGCACTCGACGATGAGATGCCGTTGACCCTCGATACCTTTCGCTTCTTTGCAGGAGCCGCCCGCACCATGGCTGGTGTAGCTGCCGGAGAATACGTACCAGGTCATACAAGCCTGATTCGTCGCGATCCGATCGGCCCAGTTGCAGCCATTGCACCGTGGAACTATCCGCTGATGATGGCGGCTTGGAAGTTGGCGGCGCCGTTGGCAGCAGGCTGCAGCGTGGTACTGAAGCCCTCGGAGGTAACGCCTTTATCGACTCTGCGCCTGGGGCAGTTTCTGGCGGATGTGGTGCCCAAAGGGGTCATCAATATTGTGCACGGGATTGGTACTTCGACCGGCGCCAGGCTGATCAATGCCGAAGGTATCGAGGCCGTGAGCATCACCGGCTCACCGGCAACCGGTAGTGCGGCCATGGGAGCGGCAGCCCGGCAGATGCGCCAGGTTCATGTCGAACTCGGCGGCAAGGCACCCGTAATCGTTTATGAGGATGCCGACATCGATAAGCTGGTCGCGACCCTGCGTGCGACGGCGTTTTTCAATGCGGGTCAGGATTGCGCGCAGCCTTGCAGACTGTTGGTAGCCAGCAAGATCTATGAGCGCGTCGTCAGTGCCCTTGCCGAAGCTGCGACGACGATCAAAGTGGGGGCACCAAGGGCCCACGGAACAGAGATGGGGCCGCTCGTGACCGAAGTGCACCGTCAACGAGTAGCTGGGTTCGTAGACCGCGCTCGGGCTTACGCTGAGGTAGTAACAGGAGGAACGGTCGAACCTGGCGGTGGCTTCTTCTACAGCCCGACCGTGGTTGCTGATGTCGACCATCATGCTGAAATCGCAACACAGGAAATGTTCGGGCCGGTGATATCCGTATCCCGGTTCACCCCGGATCAAGACCCGGTTGCGATCGCCAACGCGACCCGTTATGGCCTGGCCTCGTCCCTGTGGACGCGTGACAGTGGTCGTGCAATGGAAGCCAGTAGCCGCCTGCGTTATGGCTTTACGTGGGTCAACACCCATGGTGTGGCAACACCTGAAATGCCTTGGGCGGCCATGAAGGGTTCGGGTCACGGTTGCGACATGTCGGTGTTTGCGCTGGATGCCTACACCAGTGTCCGTCACGTCATGCTTGCACACGGGTGACCAGCATGGACGGATCCTCGGTAATCGTGACGGGTGGTAGTAGAGGCATCGGCTTCGCCATCGTAGAAAAATTTGTTGCGCAAGGACGACAGGTCGTGACGTGTGGCCGTGGGGTAAGGCCAGGACACCTTGATGCATCGGTCGAGTGGGTTCAGGCAGACGTGTCCAGACCTGAAGACGCTCGCTACATCGTAGAGCGTGCTGAGCAGCGCTTTGGTCGAGTGGGCATCCTGGTCAACAACGCCGGTGTGCAGATCGAAAAAACGGTTCTGGAAAGCACTGATGCCGATTGGGATGAAGTGATGGGCATCAATGCTCGCGGGACGTTCAACCTCTGCCGCGCGGTTCTGCCAGGGATGGTTCAGAGCGGCGGTTCGATCATCAACCTGGGCTCTATTTCAGGGCAAACGGCTGACCCGTCCATGGCGATCTACAACGCATCCAAAGCGTTCGTGCATGGGCTGACCCGCTCGATTGCGGTGGATCACGGGCCAGGCGTTCGCTGTAACGCCGTATGTCCCGGCTGGATCATGACCGCAATGGCCGAAGATGCCTTCGCTATGGCGGAAAACCCGGAAAAGGCCAAAGCCGATGCTTTGGCTCGTCACCCAGCAGGCCGGTTCGGACAACCTGACGATATCGCCGAAACGGTGGTGTGGTTGGCATCCGATGCGGCGCGTTTCATTACCGGACAGTGCTTTGTCGTTGATGGCGGCCTGACCAGTGCTTCTTCCTTGCAACCGAGGTTTTTCTGATGAGTGAATTTCAAAATATCGCGGTGATTGGCGCCGGTGTTATCGGTGCTAGCTGGGCCGCACTGTTCCTGGCGTCCGGGCGTAACGTTGCCGTCTATGATCCGTCGCCAACCATGGAAGCTGATGTTCGTAGCTACATCGACAATGCTTGGCCGACACTGCGTGAACTGGGCCTGGCCAATGCCGAGCCGGGCCAGTTGAGTTTCCATGGCGATGTCGCGAGTGCAGTGGAGCATGCCGACTTCGTGCAAGAAAGCGTGCCGGAGCGTATTGCGATCAAGCACGATCTCTTCGCCAGACTGGAAGCATCCCTCAAGCCAGGTGCCATCGTCGCTTCGTCCGCGTCCGGCCTGCGCCTGGGTGAGATGCAGGCGGGTTGGAAGAATCCGTCGCACTTCATTCTCGGCCATCCCTTCAACCCGCCGCACCTCATTCCGCTGGTGGAAGTCATGGGTAACGACAAGACCGCTGCCGGTGTGGTCGAGAAGGCTGAGCGCTTCTACGGCCTGGTCGGCAAGGTGACCATCCGGGTCAACCGTGAGGTGAAGGGGCATGTCGCCAACCGCCTGCAGGCCGCGCTGTGGCGAGAGGCCATTCATCTGGTCAAGAGCGGTGTCGCCAGTGTTGAAGACGTCGATAAGGCTGTATGGGCGGGCCCAGGTCTGCGTTGGGCTGCAATGGGGCCAACCATGCTGTTCCACCTGGGCGGTGGATCGGAAGGCCTGAGTTCCTTCTGCCAGAAATACACCGACAGCTTCAACGGCTGGTGGGATGACCTGGGTGATCCGCGTCTTGATGCAGAAACGGCCACCATGCTTGTGGAGGGCGTTAATCATGAAGCCGGGGCCAACAGCTGGGCTTCTCTCGCGACAAATCGGGATGAACTGATCACTCGCATGTTGAAGGCAACCGCGCCACTGCGGCGCCGTTGAGTTTGGGCCCGGGACGGATCCCGTCCCGGGCCAGTTTGCCGTTGCGTGAGGTTTGCCATGCCTGATGACGTATTGACCCTACAGATAACCGACCTGATCGCCGAAGCCAAAGGCGTGATGGTCATCGAGCTGCGCGCTCCTTCGGGTGACGCGCTGCCGTCCTTCAAACCCGGCGCCCATATCGAACTGCATTTGCCCGGCGATATCGTGCGCCAGTATTCCCTGTGTAACGACTCACGAGAGAACCACCGCTATTGCGTTGGGGTTGGCCTTTCGCCCGTCAGTCGTGGCGGTTCCCGGCATGTGCATCAATCGCTTCGCGTGGGAGACGCGTTGAGGATCAGCTCACCACGCAACCATTTCCCATTAGAGGAAGACGCGCCAGGTTTCGTGTTTTTTGCCGGCGGCATCGGCATCACACCGGTGTGGTCGATGATCCAGTGGTGCGAAGCCAACAGGCGTCCTTGGCACCTCTTCTATCTGGTGCGTAATCGTCAGCGTGCAGCCTTTCTTGAGGAGCTTCGTGCTTTTGGCAATCGGGTCACCTTGCATGCTGACGATGAGGCAGGTGGATTGTTCGATATCGCTGGCGCGATCATTCAGCAGCCGTCCAACGTTCACTTCTACACGTGCGGGCCTACCCCTCTGATGCTTGCTGTGGAAGCGGCAGCGAGCGGCTTTCCCGATGAGCAGGTGCATTTCGAATGGTTTACGCCGAAGCAGCCGAAAAGCTCGGGTGCAGATAAAGCCTTCACTGTTCAGCTGGCCAGGAGCGGCAAGTCGTTCGAAGTGCCCGCAGACAACAGCATTCTTCAGGTACTGGAGGCGAACGGCCTTCGCGTCGAGAGCTCTTGCCGGGAGGGGACATGCGCCTCATGCGAAGTTTGCGTCCTGGATGGTATCCCCGACCATCGCGACAGCGTGCTGACAGCAGCCGAACGCAAGAAGAACGACGTGATGATGATCTGCGTTTCCCGGTCGCTTTCAGAAAGTCTCGTTCTCGATCTCTGAAATGCGCCCATGACTTCTGGAAGGAGTTACTCGTGAACAACCTGCTGCTGATTCACCAGGCAACCATCGTTGAAGACTGGATCGATTACAACGGGCATTTGCGTGATGCCTTCTACTTCCTGCTCTTCAGTCATGCGACGGATGCGCTGATGGATCACATCGGTCTTGACGCGGATGGTCGAGCTATCCATGGGCATACGCTGTACACGCTGGAAGCCCACATCAACTACTTGAGCGAAACCCGACTAGGGGAGGAAGTGCAAGTGTTTACCCAAGTGATCGACCATGACGCCAAGCGGCTGCACATTGTTCATCATTTGTATCGCCCCAAGGACGGAGAACTCTTGGCTGCCAGTGAGCAGATGCTGATGAACATCGCTAGCGAAGCTGGGCGCGCGGCGAAATTCGCCTCGGCTGTAGAAACGAAAATCAGCGCGATCTTCGAGTCTCATCGATCACTGCCGCGTTCGGGTTATTGCGGTCGTGTGATTGGCATTCGTCGCTGAGTAGCTGTTGCTGCACCCCTGGGACAACAAGACTGCGTTACCTCTGAATAACAACGAACTGCCGCTTCCCATAGCTGCCATAGAGAGGATTTGCGTTATGAAAAATGCATTGCGCGTTATGTTCTGCTCCGCCTTGACACTGTCCGCGAATACCTATGCAACCGAGCCATCCCAGTGCCGTTTGGTACGGATGTCCGATCCTGGCTGGACTGACATTCAGACCACTACCGCCATCGCTACCACACTACTGAAAAGTCTCGGCTATCAAACAAAATCCACCCTGGTCGGCGTACCGCTGACATTCAAGGCTCTGGCCGACGGCAAGAGCATGGATGTGTTCCTGGGTACCTGGCTGCCAACCATGGAACCAGATCTGAAACCGCACCGTGATGCCGGTGCGATCGATATTGTTCGGGTCAACCTGCAGCATGCCAAGTACACTCTGGCGGTTCCTCAGACCTTGTGGGATCAGGGGCTTAAGGACTTTGCCGACATTGCGAAATTCAAGAATGAGCTGGATGGCAAAATCTATGGCCTTGAGCCCGGCGACGGCGGCAACAACGCGGTACTCAAGGCCATCGACGATAACGCATTCGGGCTTAAGGACGCCGGTTTCTCGGTAGTCGCTTCCAGTGAGTCGGGCATGCTGGCCCAGGTTGAGCGCGCGCAGCGGCGGAACCAGGCGATCCTGTATCTTGGGTGGGAGCCGCATCCGATGAACACTCGTTTCAAGATGAAATTCCTCACCGGTGGCGACGACTACTTTGGCCCTGATTTCGGCGATGCCACGGTCTATACGAGCACACGCAAAGGTTACGTCGAAGAGTGTCCGAACGTGGGACAGTTACTTAAGAACCTGAGCTTCACCCTTGATATGGAGAACCACATCATGGGTTCCATCCTCTACGACAAGATGGGGCCCGAGGCGGCTGCCAGGGCCTGGTTGAAGCAGAACCCTCAGGTGCTCGATGGCTGGTTGGCAGGGGTGACCACATGGGATGGGCAGCCTGGCCTGGACAAAGTCAAAGCGGAGGTGACGCAGTGATGACCGCTATCCAAGGCAATCCGGAAGTCTGGTTGATTTTCCAGGATTTACTGGATTCAGCACGTTCACTCACAAGCTGTCAGGATCCCCGAAGAACATTTGGACATTCATATAAATCAAATGGTTATGAATGGGCAATTGGATTTGTGCCCGCAGATGTACCCCTTTCAACAGCAGCTACGAGTGGATTGCAGTGGACGCAACAAGGAGGAATCGGTTCAAAGGTGCAATCCTCACCCACTCGCGCAATTTATGCTTTGGGCTCGTCCCAGTCGCTACGCGTCGCAGCAGTCAGCGCATCCCAGTCATCAGGAGGGTTGCCGCGGCCCAGCATCTTCTCGAATACGGCGTAGGGATCGGATTTGCTGCCTGCGGACCGTAGGGTGTTTTCGTCGTTGACCCATGCATAGACGATGACTTTGGATCTTGAGTCATAGCGAAAGAACAGCCGAAAGCGCCTGCCGATTTTTGCACGGCGCCAATGTCGGTAGGCGGTGCCCAGCGTATTGCCTTGGCGGAACTCATCACGGCCCGGATCGGCAGGCACAGCCTCCATGATCAGATGGCTCAATGCCCGGAACAGCTTGACGTTGGCGTTGCTCTCAAAACCTTGCGGGTCGTTCTGCTCGGCCCGGGCGGCGGCTTCTTGCAATTTGCGTAGCTGTAGAGTCACACCTTCATGGAACAACAGTGTCCAGCCATGTCGCAGCATCAGATCGCGACCTCACCATCGATATCTTCGTCCAGGTTTACGGAGTGCTTTGCGTTGGCGAGCATGGTTTGCGCCAAGTCTTCCGGCAGAGTGGTGAGGTTGCGACCGCCTCGGATATCAGCCTCCAGCAAACCCAGGAACGCACCGATGGCAGGGTCTTCGTGGGTGGTTTCTACGCGGCTGACCACGATTTCACCGCCGCGTACGTCGAATGCGATCTTGCCACCGGTGTCAATGCCCAGAAGCTGGCGAACGGATTTGGGCAGCGTGATCTGCCCTTTCGAGGTCAACGTGGCGATTTCGTGGATGGCAGGCATGTGCGTTCTCCCGGATGTATTGATTGAATGGTAAGGAATAGTCCTTACGTGGTCAATCTTGGTTTTCTGCTGATCAAGCATAGGCGGGGAGGACGCTCAAAAACGCCGCAAGATGAGTTACACCACTTCCAGAGACACCAATAGCCTGCCCGACGAGAACTAAAGACTGTCAGGATCCCCAAAGAACATCTGAATCCTCGACCTCAGCCATTTCTCCCCCGGATCGTTATCCTGCGCCCCCCGCCAGGCCATGTGCAGTTCGAAAGTACGTGTTTCCAGCGGCAATTCCTCGGCGCGCAGGCCGCCGGCGGCGGTGAGGATGTCGGCGGTGTAGTCCGGCACCGTGGCGACGATGTCCGTCCCGGTCAGCAGACTGCCGAGGCCGTTGAACTGCGGTACCGCCAGCACCACATGGCGCTGGCGCCCCAGCTTGGCCAGTTCCTCGTCGATGAAGCCGCTCAGGTCTCCGGCGAACGACACCAGGGCATGCGGCCGTTTGCAGAAGTCATCCAGGCTCAACGAGCCCGGTACGCTATCGGCCCGCAGCAACTTGGGCTTGCTGCGGCGCAGTACCTTGCGCTTGGCATTGGCCGGCAGGTCGTCGGTGTAGCTGACCCCCACCGAAATTTCCCCGGATGCGAGCAGCCCTGGCATAAGCAGGTAGTTGACCCGCCGTACCACCAGCACCACCCCCGGCGCTTCGGCGCGTATGCGCTTGAGCAGCGACGGCAGCAGGGCGAATTCGGCGTCGTCGGACAGGCCGATGCGGAACACCGAGGTGCTGGTGGCCGGGTCGAAATCGGCGGCGCGGCTGACGGCGGTTGAAATGGAGTCCAGCGCCGGGGAGAGCAGGGCGAAGATTTCCTGTGCCCGCGCCGAAGGCTCCATGCTGCGCCCGGTCCTGACGAACAGCGGGTCGTCGAACAGGGTGCGCAGGCGCGACAGCGCTGCACTGATCGCCGGTTGTCCGAGAAACAGTTTCTCCGCCGCGCGGGTGACGCTGCGTTCATGCATCAGGGTCTCGAAGACGATCAATAGATTGAGATCGACGCGGCGCAGGTCGTTTCGGTTCATCGGCTTCGCTTCAGTGGCGGGTAGGGCGGGGGTGCTTCCTGCGGGTAAAGGCTGTTACCCTGCGGCACAGATTATGGCTGCGTGCCAGTCTACGGCAAGCACCGTAGCATGAGCCCAATCGATGACAAGCATGTCGACTATTAATGACCACTGATGGTCTAACCGTGAAAGCCCCGATAGAGTTCAGGGCATTAGAGGTTCACTAGGCGAGGTTTGCGATGTCCCGCATGATCCGTTTCCACAAGTTCGGTCAGGCCGAGGTGCTCAAGATCGAGGAGCTGCCCGTGCCTGCGCCGGCTGCCGGGGAGGTGCAGATTCGCGTCCAGGCGATTGGCGTCAGTTGGTACGACGTGCTCTGGCGGCAGAACCTGGCACCGTCCCAGGCGCGCCTGCCGGTCGGTATCGGCCATGAAATGGCCGGTGTGGTGACGGCGGTGGGCGAGGGCGTCGACGACCTGGCCGTGGGCGACAAGGTCGCCAGTTTTCCGGCCACCAGCCCCAACGAGCATCCGGTCTACGGCGAGATCATCGTGCTGCCGCGCACGGCACTGACCCGCTACCCGGACATCCTCAGCCCGATCGAGGCCAGTGTGCACTACACGCCGTTGCTCATGGCGTACTTCGCCTATGTCGACCTGGCTCGCGCCAGGGCCGGGCAGACCGCGCTGATCACCGACGCCAGCCACTGCGCCGGGCCGTCGTTCGTGCAACTGGGCAAGGCCTTGGGCCTGAAGGTGATCGCCGCCACCCGCGAGGCCGACGAGCGCGAGCCCCTGCTCAAGCTGGGTGCCGACAAGGTGATCGTCACCGAGGAGCAGGACCTGCTCATGCAGATCAACAAGTACACCGACAACCGCGGTGTCGATATGGTCCTCGACGGTCTCGGCGGGCCGCAGATGTCGCTGCTCGGCGATGTCCTGGCGCCGCGCGGCAGCCTGGTGCTGTACGGCCTGCAGGGTGGCAACCAGACGCCATTCCCGGCCTGCGCCGCGTTCCAGAAGAACATCCAGTTCTTCGTCCACTGCATCAGCAACTTCACCGGCAAGCCGGAGCTGGGCATCACCCAGGACCAGGTCGCCCTGCACCGCGCGCTGCGGGATATCAACCAGTTCACCGCAGACCGCCAGTTGCTACCGCAGATCATCCAGGTCTATCCGTTCGAGCAGGTCGTGGAAGCCCACCGGCACATGGACGAATGCCCTTGCGGCGGACGTGTCGTGTTGCAATTGCCGGACGCCTGATACCTGCTGTTGTCACCCTCCCTGTCGTGCCCGAGCATCTGCTCGGGCTTTTTGTGAATATCGCTTTCTTAAATTTCAGAAATTTCCTATCAGTCTTATAGGGACTAAGGACATGGCTTGGGCTATGTTGTTCCTGTCGGAATGCAAGTACGGCAGTGTCCGTAGAATTACCTTTGGTTGTGCGCAAATCACCGTACACAACGTGACACGTACTTCTTCGCTACCAGAAGTTGTTCTGCCTTTTGTCTCAAGGAGCGAGATATGCCCGTTGAATTTGCCGGTCGGGCCGCAGCCCTGGCAGCGTTGCCCGCTATCGGCCGCAGGAAGGTTGCATCGCGACGCCCTACAACTTGCACATTGATTTTGTAGGAGCGTAGGAAGTTTCCTTCAATCGAGTTGCTGTGCCGTCCGGTAATACTTACGTTGAACTTCGCGTATGTACTTTTTCGGTTGGCCATCAAGTTTTTAATGGTTGCGAAAATTATCAGGGAAATGAATATGGGCGCGATTCACGACCAGGCCATGCAGTATGTCTATCAGCAAGTGTTGCAGCGGGTGCTGGAACGCATGACCCAGGGGCAGCGTGCCTCTTTGCAGCTGCTGATCCAGCGCTTGCTGGTAATTGCCGGCGGCCTGGAGTGCATCGGCGGGCTCAAGGTGATGCTGGTGCACACCGGCAGCCAGGACAGCACCCAGAGCCTGGCCTTTCTACGCGCAGCGCAACTGACCCTGGCGGCGCGCTCGCCAGGTACCTTCACCCTGCGTATCGCCACCGCGCGGCACAGTGATATGCCAACGGTGGTGCTGAGTAATATCGAACGCGCCTTCGCCGCGCTGGTGGTGCATGACGATCCACGGATCGAACTGCTGATGCTGGAGGATGGCCAGGTTCGTGCCTTCGATGCGCGCCAGCCGATCTGTCGCAGCCAACAGCAGGCCGACCGGCACGCGGTGCTGATGGCCGGGCACCTCACCGGTGGTGATGGGCGCATGGCCTTGGGCCACCGCCATTACCTGGACCTGGCCGACCTGCATCGTCTCGGCGCCGCCTGGAACGGTGGGGTGGATGTGCTGATCAGCGGCGCGCCGGGCCGCGAGCGCAAGCGCTTCATGGCCACTGCCCTGCGCATGATGCGTGCGGTCGGGGTGCCGCGGGTGCGGCCGGTCGAAGCCTTTCCCCGGGCGTTGTTCGAGGTGGTCGCGGGGATCCGCGACGAGTACCGCATGCCCCGGCCCCAGGACAGTACGGCCGAGGCCAAGGGGTTCGACACGCGTCAGCGCATGCCGCGCTTCATCGCCATCGACGACCTGACCTACGACCCGGCCTGCGGCCATGGCCGCCTGCTCGCCGAACTGTTGCGCTTCGAGCATGACCCATGGGCTTTCGGCTTCCCCCGTTGCGAAGTCGGCAATCCCTTGCTGCGCATGCACCTTGCCGGGCTGCGCAGGGAGTTCATCGAGGACGGCAGTTACCAGGACAGCCTGGACCTGTACCTGCAGCGCAGCGAGGCGGGAATGCAGGACCAGGGGGTGCCAGCGGTCCTGCGCGAGGATCTGCTCGGACCCTGGCGAGAGGCTGAAGACCTGCAGCAGGTGCGCCGTCTGGCCGGGGACTTCGCCTCACAGGCCTGGGGTGTCAGCGAGGCGCAATGGGTATGCCTTCTGTTTGCGCCGATCGTCGAGCAAGGCCGGCGCCTGGAGGATTTCCTGCGTCGCTGCCACCCCGGCATGCTGGTTGCGCTGCCGTACCTGCACAAGGCCCTGCAAGGGCAGCCGGCCACCGATCCGGTGATGCAGTGGCTTACGGGAACCACCGGGTTGCCGATGGAGACATTGCGGGCGCTGTATCGCAGGTCGCCCCTGGTGGGTCCGGCAAGATAGAACACGCGACGCGGGTTAGCGTGACGTTCGGCCCAAGCCATGGCTCCAGGCGAACCGGTACACCTGGTCCGGCGCCGCCGCCTCGCACTTGCGGTTATCCGCATCGCCGCCCACCACATACCAGCGTGCCCGCGAGGTATCGCCCAGCTTGCGTGCCTTGCCGACATCGAAGCAGCGCTGCAGCCCGGCCTCCGGCAGCAGGGCGAAGGTACCCGGATGCTGGCGCATCCAGAACAGCGCGTTCTCGGTCGTGGAGCGGGCAAAACCGAAATGCACGATCGGCTGCCGGGCGAACAGCCAGTGCCCCTCGCGCCACTGCACCAGCGCCAGCTCGGCGCCGCCGGTAACCTCGGCGGCTTCGGCCATAAGGGTCTCATGGGGATTGCGCCCTTCCTTGAAGGGTTCCACCACGCCGCGCACGAACCACAGGGCGAACCACACCACCGCCAGCATGATGAACACCTTGCGCCACGCCGCGCGCCCATGGAACCAGCGCCCCAGCACCCACGGCAACAACGGCGCAATCGCCAGCACCAGGCCGGGCAGGGCGGGGAAGATGTACAACTTGCGCTTGCCACTGCTCAGGCTGAAGAACAGCAGCACCAGCACGACCCAGCCAAGCAGTACCAGAAAGCGCCCGTCGTGCTTGCGCAGTTGTCGGCGCCACGCCGGTATCGTCCACGGCAGGACCAGGAGCAGCGGTAGCCAGTACTTGGGAATCACGCTGCTGAAGAAGTACCAGAACGGTTCGCGATGGTCCCAGGCATTGGTGTAGCGGGCAGCGGTCTGGCGCAGAAGGATCTCCTTGAGGTAGGCCAGTTCCGCCGCACCCCCGCCATGGGCGATCGATGCCAGCAAGGGCAGCAGCCAGAACGCGCAGCCACCCAGCACGCAGACCAGCCCCAGTACCCAGCGCCAGCCCTGGCCGGGCATGAGCGCCACACCGGACCAGCGCCGATGCACAGCCCAGGCATAGGGCAGCAGCATCAACGCCGGAAGGAAGCCAACGCCCTTGCTGATGATGCCCAGGCCCATCGCCACGCAGCCCGCATGGAACCAGCCCCAGGCCGGCCCCAGCAACAGATGGCGGATCAGCCCGTAAAAGCCCAGGGCCACCCACAGGCAGAGAAAACTGTCGATTTGCCCGGTGCGCAGGATGCTGTAGCTCTGGTAGGTGGCGAGGAACAGCAGCGCGGCGATGCGTCCGACGCGGCGGTTCCACAGGCGCCGGCCAAGGTCGTAGAGCACTGCGGTGATAGTCGCCGCCGACAACAGCCCCGGCAGGTACAGAGCGACCTTGGGCAGCCCGGTCAGCACGGTGAACAGCGCCACCGTCCACATGAACAGGGGCGGCTTGTCGCCATAGATCTCTCCGGCACGATGAGGGATGAACCAGTCGCCGTTCTGCAGCATTTCCAGGGCGACGCCCAGGAAGCGTTCTTCATCCACGTTCATCGGCTGGCGCCAGCCGATCCCGGCGCCAATCAGCAGCACGGCAAGGATGACCAGGGCCAGGCCTTCGCCCCTGGCGGTTGCGAACCTGGACATCGGCTAGGGCTCCTGCGGCTTGTCGCGCGCGATCAGTTGCAGGTTGCGCAGGTAGACCAGGAAACCGAAGGACTGGCCGATGATGAACACCGGGTCTTCGCGGTAAATGGCGTAGCTCAGCAGCAGGGCGCTGCCAAGCATGCTCAGGTACCAGAAACCCACCGGAATCACGCTGCGCCGCTTGAACTCGCTGTACAGCCATTGCAGGACGAAGCGGCCGGTGAACACGGTCTGGCCGGCGAAGCCGACGATCAGCCAAAGGGTTTCCCGGGTCATTCTGCGAGCTCCTGCGCCTGGGCATCGAGGCGCGTGCGGCGGATCAGCCACCAGACCCCCACCAGGTCGAGGATGCCGACCAGGGCGCGGTCGATATTGCCGTATTTGGAGGTGCCGGCCCGACGGTGCCGGTGGTTGACCGGATGCACCTGCATGCGTCCGTTATGGCGCAGGACCAGCGCCGGGATGTAGCGGTGCATATGGTCGAAGTAGGGCAGGCGCAGGAAGGCGGCGCGCTCGATCAGCTTCAGGCCGCAACCGGTGTCCGGGGTGGCGTCCTTGAGCAGGCGCCGACGCAGGCCGTTGGCCAAGCGCGAGGCCCAGCGCTTGCTCGCGGTGTCTCGACGGTTGACCCGATGCCCGGCCACCAGTTGCAGGCCAGGCGTTTTACGGGCCAGTTCGAGCATGCCGGGAATATCCGCCGGGTCGTTCTGGCCGTCGCCGTCCAGGGTCGCCAGCCATGCGCCTCGTGCGGTCTGGGCGGCATGCCATAGCGAGGTGCTCTGGCCGAGCGAACGATCGTGGTGGAGAATGCGCAGTTGCTCGAAGCCCTGGGCCTTGAGACGTTGCAGCACCGCCAGGGTCTGGTCGTCGCTGCCATCATCGACCACCAGCACCTCATAGCGCTCGTGACCCAGGGCGCTGCGGATCTCGGCGAGCAAGGGCGGCAGGTTTTCGGCTTCGTTTTTCGCCGGAATCAATACCGAAACGTCGATCATCGGGGTTACCTGAAGGCTTGAAGGGAAGGCTGGACGCGGTAGAAATCGCGGTACCAACCCACGAACCGGCCGACACCGTGTTCGAGGGATATGCCGGGTGAGAAATCGATCCAGCGCGCCAGGGACGATACGTCGGCCCAGGTTTCCAGTACGTCGCCGGGCTGCAGCGGCAGGTAATTGCGCCGCGCCTGGAGGCCCAGGGCTTTCTCCAGGCAGTCGACGAACGCCAGCAGGCGCACCGGCTCGCCACGGCCGATATTGAACAACTGGCAGGGCGGGCTGCCGCTGGTGGCCAATGGCGGCCTGAGGCGCAGGCGCAGCAGGCTTTCGACGATATCGTCGATATAGGTGAAGTCGCGGCCCATCAGGCCGTGGTTATAGAGATCGATGGGGCGGCCGGCGAGCATCGCCTCGGTGAACTTGAACAGCGCCATGTCCGGGCGTCCCCAGGGGCCGTAGACGGTGAAGAAGCGCAGGCCGGTCATGGGCAGGCCGTACAGATGGGCATAGCTGTGGGCCATCAGCTCGTTGGCGCGTTTGCTCGCGGCATACAGGGACACCGGTTGCTCCACCGGGTCCTCGACTGCGAACGGTAGCTTGGCGTTGGCACCGTACACCGAGCTGCTACTGGCGTAGACCAGATGACGCGGCGGGTGCTGGCGGCAGGCTTCGAGGAGGTTGAGAAAGCCCACCAGGTTGGCCTGGGCGTAGATCCCAGGATTGTCCAGCGAGTAGCGCACGCCGGCCTGGGCTGCCAGATGAAAGACCTCGCTGAAGTCGAAAGTGGCGAATAACGCCAGCAGCTCGGCCTGGTTGGCGATCTCCACCCGCCGGAAACGGAAGTTCGGCCATTGCGCCAGCTGCTGCAGGCGGGCGTGCTTGAGCTCGACGCTGTAGTACGCATTGAGGTTGTCGATGCCGACCACCTCCAGGCCTGCCTCGCACAAGCGCCGGGCCAGATGGAAACCGATGAAGCCGGCGGCGCCGGTGACGAGGACGGGCATGGTGTGGGACGGATCCTTGGAGGGCTGGCTGAAGGAAAATGGCAGCTATTTGTTTAAGCTTTGTTAACGAAGCTGTAATGGATGTGGCGTTTTTCATTGCGCCTGCTGGCCTCATCGCTGGCAAGCCAGCTCCCACAGGTCCTGTGTGCGCCGCTAACCCTGTGGTAGCTGAAAGGGCACCGAGTGGCTGCGGGTTGGCCTCGATCCGATCCACGGTGATTGTCAGCAGCTACTATCTGTATGTATAACCAGTGCCTGATTTCCCAGGTACTGCTCGCCCGTGATCGCCGATTCCCGCAACGACCCCTTCTACTACCTGCACAACTTCCGCCAGGTGCTGGACTGGCTGCACCTGCGCTATGCCGATGTGCTGGATGCCGAGGAGCGTGGCTTCATCGACGGGTTTCGCCTGTTGCCCAAGGCCAGCCAGGCGCTGCTGGTACGTATGGTGATGCGCAAGGGCCTGCTGTTTCGCGAACGGCGCCTGAGTTATGGGGAGATCGGCTCCACGGCGCAGGCCATGGCGCCGTTGCTGGAGCTGGGCTGGGTCGATAGCGAGGCCCCGCTGGCCCTGGAGGAGCTGTTCCAGCTCCTGCTCAAGGACGAGATCGCCCGTTGTTTCGCTGCCCATCTGAGCCGCCCGAACGCTGCCAAGCACGAGCTGTTCGAGCAACTGCGCGAAGGCTTCGCCGAGCCCCGGCCCCTGCGTGAGTGGTGGCCCGAAGCTCCCGATCCGGTCTATGCCCTGCGCCAGCAGGCGGTATGCGACCGCCTGCGCTTGCTGTTCTTCGGCAACCTATACCAGGACTGGTCGGAGTTCGTTCTCGCCGACCTCGGCGTGCTGCGCTACGAGCAGGTTCCCTTCAGTTCCGACTGCCGGGCCTTGCGCGGCCGTGACGATATCGAGCTGTGCCTGGCCCTGCATGCCTGCGCCGAGCAACTGGAAGGCGAGGTGGACGTCGATGCGCTGCTCGCCCGCCTCGACGGCATGAACACCGAAAACCCCTGGCTGCAACGGCGTCGGGCCAAGCTGCATTACCAGCTCGCCTACCTGTGCGAGCGCGCCGGCCATCTGGAGCGGGCGCTTTCGATCTATTCCGGGTGCGCCCATCCCCAGGCCCGCGAGCGGCATATCCGCGTGCTGGAAAACCGCGGCGAGTACCAATCGGCCTTCGACCTGGCGACCCGGGCTGCCGAGCGTCCCGGCAACGCCGCCGAAGCCCAGGCCCTGGGGCGCATCCTGCCGCGCCTGAAACGCAAGCTCGGTGGCCCGCCGCAGTCCCGGCGCAGGGCCCAGGCCATCAGCCGCCTCGACCTGATCCTGCCGGCCGAGTGGTCCGCCCTCGGCGTCGAACAGGCGGTGCTGGTGCATTTCGAAACAGCCGACGCCCCGGTGCATTACGTCGAAAACACCCTGTTTAACAGCCTGTTCGGCCTGTTGTGCTGGCCGGCCATCTTCGCGCCGCTGCCGGGGGCCTTCTTCCACCCGTTCCAGAGCGGCCCGCAGGACCTCCACGACACCGGCTTCCACCAGCGCCGCGCCGGGTTGTTCGCCGACTGCCTGGCGCAACTGGACGACGGCCGCTACCGCCAGGCCCTGCGTGACACCTACGCCGCCAAGTACGGCCTGCAATCGCCCTTCGTCCATTGGGAACTGCTAAGCCCGCAATTGCTCGACCTGGCGATCGACTGCCTGCCGCCGGAGCACCTGAAGCAATGCTTCCTGCGCCTGCTGGAAGACATCCAGGCCAACCGCGCCGGCATGCCCGACCTGATCCAGTTCTGGCCTGCGCAAAAACGCTACCGGATGATCGAAGTCAAAGGCCCTGGCGACCGCCTGCAGGACAACCAGTTGCGCTGGATCGAGTTCTGCACCCTTCACGGCCTGCCCGTGGATGTCTGCCATGTGCAATGGGCCGCAGCATGACCTTCAAGGTCGCGGTGCGCACGCTTTGCGAATTCACGGCCAAGGTCGGTGATCTCGACCTGCGTTTTACCCCGTCGCCCACGGCCCAGGAGGGCATTGCCGGGCACCGGCGGGTGGTCTCGAGGCGGGGCGAGGGCTACGAGGCGGAAGTGGCGCTGGAGGGCGTTTTCGGCGAACTGGAGGTACGCGGACGTGCCGACGGCTACATCCCGGCGCGCAACTGCCTGGAAGAGATCAAGACCCATCGCGGCGACCTCGCCAGCCAGCCGGACAACCACCGGCAACTGCACTGGGCGCAGGCGAAGATCTACGGCTGGCTGATGTGCCGGCAGCGTGGGCTGGAATCGATAAACCTGGCGCTGGTCTACCTGGACGTGGACAGCGACCAGGAAACCCGTTTCGAGACCAGTGCCAACGCCTCCGAACTGCGCGCGTTCTTCGACGAGCAGTGCGGCCGCTTCATGCAATGGGCCGAGGCGCAATCGCAGCGCCTGCTGCTGCGCGATGCCGGCCTGGGCGCCCTGGGTTTTCCCTGGCCGTCCTTTCGCAAGGGCCAGCGCGAACTGGCGGAAACCGTGTACAAGGCGGTCAGCACCGGCCGCTGCCTGATGGCCCAGGCCACCACCGGCATCGGCAAGACCCTCGGCACCCTGTTTCCGCTGCTCAAGGCCATGGCCAGGCAGCCACTGGACAAGATTTTCTTCCTCACCGCCAAGACCCCGGGGCGCGGCCTGGCGCTCGATGCCCTGCGCCAGGTCATGGCGACTAGCCCGGAACTGGCCCTGCGCAGCCTGGAACTGGTGGCACGGGACAAGGCCTGCGAATATCCCGGCACCGCCTGCCATGGCGAGGCCTGCCCGCTGGCCAGGGGCTTCTATGATCGCTTGCCGGCGGCCCGGGCCGCAGCGATGCAGGTGCCGCTGCTGGACAAGGCGCAGGTCCGCGAACTGGCCCTGGCCCATCAGGTCTGCCCCTATTACCTGGCCCAGGAACTGGCGCGCTGGGTCGATGTGCTGGTGGCCGACTACAACTACTACTTCGACCAGAATGCCTTGCTCTACGGCCTGGCGCAGACCGATCAATGGCGTGTGGCCGTCGCTGTGGACGAGGCGCACAACCTGGTGGAGCGGGCCCGGCAGATGTATAGCGCCAGCCTCGACCAGTTTCACCTGCAGGCCCTGCGCCGGGATCCACCGGCGGGCCTGGGCAGCGCCTTGCAGGGGCTGAACCGCGAGTGGAACCGCCTGTACAAGGATCAAATCGCCCCCTACCAGGCCGGCGAGCAATTGCCGGCTGCCTTTATCAAGGCGCTGTTGCGCGTGGTCGGGCTGGTCCAGGAACTGATGAACCGCACCCCACAGGCGGTGGACCCGGCGCTGTTGCAGTTCTTTTTCCAGGCCTTGCAGGTCGTGCGCCTGAGCGAGGTGTTCGACCAGCATTTCCTGTTCGATATCAGCGTGCGCGGGGCAGGGCGCAAGCGCCTGGCGACCCTGTGCCTGCGCAACGTGGTCCCGGCCCCGCTGGTCGGCCCGCGGATGGAGGCGGCCCGCAGCGTCACGCTGTTCTCCGCGACCCTCAACCCCCGGCATTTCTACGCCGACCTGCTGGGCATGCCCGCCGACACCGCCTGGCTGGAGGTGCAGTCACCGTTCGCGGCCGAGCAGTTGCAGGTGCGCATCGTCAGCCAGGTGTCCACCCGCTACCAGCACCGCCAGGCCTCGCTGGCGCCCATCGTCGAATTGATCGCCGGGCAATACCGCGAGCAGCCGGGCAATTACCTGGCGTTCTTCAGCAGCTTCGATTATCTGCAACAGGTGTCCGGCCTGCTGGCCGAGCGTCACCCGGGCATCGTGCAATGGGCACAGTCTTCGGGGATGGACGAAGCGCAACGCCAGGGCTTTCTCGAGCGCTTCGTCGAAAACGGGCAGGGCGTCGGTTTTGCCGTGCTGGGCGGCGCCTTCGCCGAAGGCGTGGACCTGCCCGGTACGCGCCTGATCGGCGCCTTCATCGCCACCCTGGGCCTGCCCCAGGTCAACCCGGTCAACGAACAGCTCAAGCAGCGCATGGGCGCACTGTTCAGTTCCGGGTTCGACTACACCTACCTCTACCCGGGGGTGCGCAAGGTGATCCAGGCAGCGGGCCGGGTGATCCGCGGCACCGAGGACCGCGGCATGGTCATGCTGATCGACGACCGCTTCGCCGAAGCGCGTATACGCCGCATGTTCCCGACCTGGTGGGCACCGCAGGACAATTAGCCGGGGCGTGGGAATCTTCGCCATCGCCAGACAGTCGAAGTGCCAGTAAACTCCCGTTTTTTCACCACCCTGATTTCCATTCTTGAGGTTTTGCATGAAGCTCAGTCCTCTGGCGGGCAAACCGGCCCCGGCCTCCATCCTGGTCGATATTCCGCGCCTGCTGACCGCCTACTACACCGGCCAGCCCGACGCCGCCGTGGCCACCCAGCGTGTCGCCTTCGGTACCTCCGGCCATCGCGGCAGTTCCCTGGACCTGAGTTTCAACGAACATCATGTCCTTGCCATTAGTCAGGCCATCTGCCTGTACCGCCGGGCCCAGGGCATCGACGGGCCGCTGTTCATCGGCGCCGACACCCACGCCCTGTCGACCCCGGCGCTGGCCAGCGCTCTGGAAGTGCTGGCGGCCAACGGCGTCGAGGTGATGCTGTCGAAGGACGACGAATACACCCCGACCCCGGCGGTGTCCCACGCCATTCTCTGCTACAACCGTGGCCGCACCTCGGGCCTGGCCGACGGCATCGTCATCACGCCTTCGCACAACCCACCGCAAAGCGGTGGCTTCAAGTACAACCCGCCCAATGGCGGCCCGGCCGACAGCCACGTGACCAAGTGGATCGAGGCCAAGGCCAACGAACTGCTGGCCGAGGGCCTCAAGGGCGTCAAGCGCATGCCGTACGAGCAGGCGCTGAAGGCTTCCACCACCCATCGGCACGACTACGTCGGCACCTATGTCGCCGACCTGGTCAACGTCATCGACTTCGACGCCATCCGTGGCGCCAACCTGCGCCTTGGCGTGGACCCGCTGGGCGGCGCCGGGGTGCGCTACTGGTCGGCGATTGCCGAGCACTACAAGCTGAACCTGGAAGTGGTCAACCGCGAGGTCGATCCGACCTTCCGCTTCATGTCCGTGGACTGGGACGGGCAGATCCGCATGGACCCATCGTCGCCCTATGCCATGCAAGGCCTGATCGGCCTGCGCGAGCGCTTCGACGTGGCCTTCGCCTGTGACCCGGACCATGACCGCCACGGCATCGTCACCCCGTCCGGACTGCTGGCACCGAACAACTACCTGGCGGTGGCCATCGACTACCTGTTCCAGAACCGTCCGCAGTGGCGTGCCGACGCGGCAGTGGGCAAGACCGTGGTCAGCAGCGGCCTGATCGACCGCGTCACCGCGCGTCTGGGCCGTCGCCTGTATGAAGTACCGGTAGGCTTCAAGTTCTTCGCCGACGGCCTGTTCGACGGTTCCCTCGGCTTTGGTGGCGAGGAGAGCGCCGGCGCGTCCTTCCTGCGCCTGGATGGCAGCGTCTGGGCCACCGACAAGGACGGCCTGATCCCGGCCCTGCTGGCGGCCGAAATGACCGCCCGCACCGGTCGCAACCCGGCCCAGGCCTATGCCGCGCTGACCGCCGAACTGGGCGAGCCGTTCGCCACCCGCGTCGAGGCCAAGGCCAATCCGCAGCAGAAGGCGCTGCTGAGCAAGCTGGCGCCGGAGCAGGTGAAATCCACCGAACTGGCCGGCGAGCCGATCCAGCAGATCCTCAGCCATGCCCCGGGTAACGACCAGGCCATCGGTGGCCTGAAGGTCATGACCGCCAACGGCTGGTTCGCCGCACGGCCGTCGGGCACCGAGGACATCTACAAGATCTACGCCGAGAGCTTTATCGACGATGCGCATCTGCAGCGTCTGGTGGGCGAGGCGCAGGAACTGGTGGACAAGGCCATCGCCTGATGGCTTGAGTCCCCTATCGCTGGCAAGCCAGCTCCCACAGGGTCCGCGGTGCACGCGGTCCTTGTGGGAGCAGCTTGCCAGCGATGAGGCCCTCAGGAACGATATGTATCCTGGGACTGCCCCGGGTCGATGCTTGCCAGCCGGCGCAATTGCGGCAACAACTCCGCACCCAGATGAATCGCTTCCTCCAGATGGGGAAACCCGGAAAGAATGAAGCAGTCGATCCCCAACTGGTAATACTCCTCGATCCGCTCCACTACCTGCTGATAGCTCCCCACCAGTGCCGTCCCGGCACCACCGCGCACCAGGCCGACCCCGGCCCAGAGATTGGCCGATACCTCCAGCTCCCGCGCCTGACGCCCACGCCCCTTGACCAGCCCGCTCTGCCGCGATTGCCCCACCGACTCATAACTGGCCAGTTGCGATTGCGCACGTTCGATGGCGTCCTTGGGAATTTCGTCCAGCAACCGCTGTACATGGCTCCAGGCCGCATCATCGGTGGCGGCGGCGAACACATGCACGCGCAAACCGAAGCGCAAGGTCCGCCCGTGAACCGCCGCCAGTTCGCGCATGCGCTGGATCCGCTCGGCGATCATCACCGGTGGTTCGCACCACATCAGGCAGGTCTGGGCATGGGCCGCACCGACCTGCTCGGCGGCGCTGGAGGCCCCGCCGAAGTAGATCGCCGGCATCTGCGCCCGCGGGTCGATCGGCGTTTCCCCTGCGCAGCGGTAGTAGCGCCCATGATGAGGCTGGCGCCGCCCCGACCAGACCGCCTGGAAGGCCTGGAGAAATTCCCCGGTGCGCGCGTAGCGTTCGTCATGCTCCAGGTAGTCCCCTAGCGAGCGCTGTTCGAAACGGCTGGAGCCGCTGACCACGTGGAGGTCCAGGCGGTTGTCGCTGAGCAGTTGCAAGGTCGCCGCGCGATGGGCGCTCCAGGCCGGCAGTTCGAGGCCGGGACGCAAGGTGAGGAGAAAACGCAGGCGCCGGACTTCCTGGGCCAGCACCGCGGTGATCAGCCAAGGGTCCTCGAAGCCGCTGGCGGTGGGCACCATGATGCCGTCGAAACCCGACAGTTCGGCGGCCCGCACGATCTGCCGCAGGTAGTCGAGGTTCGGCTCGCGCTCGCCTTGCTGGAACAGGCCGACCTTGGGCAGGCCGCTGCTGGTCAGGTGATGGCCGTCGCCATTGGTGGGCAGGAACCAGTTCAGTTCCAGGGGGTTGCGACGTTCACCGCTCATGACGCTGGCGCTCCTTGCGCAGGCCCTGCTCCCGGAGCAGGGGCAATATCCGTTCGCCGAAACGCAGGACTTCGGCCACCGCCGGCTGGTCCTGGATGACGATATGTTCGATGCCCAGGCCGTGCAGCTCGCCGAGGCGCGTGGCGATCTGCTGGGCGTTGCCCACAAGGTACAGTGGCTGGCCGGGGCCGGGTTGCAACAGGTTGGGATGCACCTCCAACTGGCGGTCACGGGCCAGGCGCCGCACCGCTGCGCTGGCCGGGGGCTCGGCAGGGGCCGGGAAGCGCTGTGCGGCAACTTCCCAGGCCAGTTCCTCGGTGTCGCCGAGAATCAGGCCGAAACTGCAAACGAAGCCCGTTTGCCCCAGCAGGCGGTGGATTTCCTGTTCCAGCCAGGCCGGTGGCGCCGACCGTAGCAGGCACAGGTCGGCATGGCTGGCGATCAGGCGGGCGTCATGGCTGTCGTCGAGGATCAGGGGCGGGGCGGGCAGGGAGCGGCGGGCGAAGCCGGCGTTTTCCAGTTGGAAGTAGCGGCCGCTGAAGTTGAAGCCACTGTCCCCGCCCCGAAGCAGGCGCTGGAGGATCTCCAGGTACTCGCCGATACGCTCGTTGCGCTGGTCGCGGTTGAGCCATTCGCCGAACGCCTGGCGCAGGCTGTCACGGTCGCCGTCGGGCAGGTGCAGGCGGACGCGGTTGGCACTGATCGATTGCAGGCTTTGCAGGGTGCTGGCCAGTGCGGCGGGCAGCACCACCTCTGGCGGTACGCTGACATTCAGGTGCAGGTGGCGGGTGTGGGCACACAGTGCGGCAGCCACTCCGAGGCTGTCGGCACAAGGCGCACCGCCGGGGATCCAGAGGCCATCGAGTCCGGCGTATTCCACTGCCTGGGCCAACTGGATCCACTGGCCCGGCGTGGGTGTCGGGGTGCACAGCGGCAGTTGCCAGCTGAATTCAAGGGCCATGCACAGGCTCCGCAGCAAGAGAGAACAGGGGAAGTGCCATCATCTCACCGCCGCCCCCGGCCGGACAGGCCGCGCCTGCCAGCCGAGGGCCGGGGCGATGGTCTCGGCGACGATGCGCAGGCGGCGCAGGACCTGCTCCTGGCTGGAGCTCTCGGCCTGGACCACCACGATCAGATAGTCAGCGTAGGGTAACACCGAGGGATCCTCGCGCAGGCCACGGATCACCTCGTCGGGATGGCCGTGATGAACATTGAGCAGACGCAGATGTTCTTCCAGGTCGATAGCCTGTTCGATCAGGCCCTCCCGCTGCAGCCGCGGTACATGGCGCTCGATATCCACCGCCAGCTCGGCCTGGGCGCTGGCGCGGTCGGCGGCGGGGAAGACCGCGCGAACCACGCCGATCCGCGGAGGCTCCGTCGGGTGGTCCCAAGCCTCGAGATAGGCTTCGGCCAGGGGCTTCTGCACCGTCAGTGGATCATGGGTCGCGGTGCCGAGGAGAAATCCGTTGCCCTGGCTGGCGGTATAGCGCGCGCCGTCCAGGCTGCCGTGGGAATGCCAGAGCCGACGGGCCAGGCCGGGGGCTGGCGGTTGCAGGGTCAGAGCGCTGCCGGGGAACAGCGCGTCACCGTTGAGCAGCCCCTGCAGGCGTTGCTGGTCCTCGATGAAGCGTTGCTGGCGTTGCCCGGCGTCCCGTGCGAACGCCGAAAAACCGTCCAGGTTGGCACCGCCGCTGCCCAGGCCCAGTTGCACCCGGCCGCCGCTGAGCTGGTCGAGCACGCTGGCATCCTCGGCCAGGCGTACCGGGTCCTCGAAGGGCAGCACGGTCACCGCCGTACCCAGCTCGATATGCCGGGTGCGCTCGGCCACGGCGGCCAGGGCCAGCAACGGCGAGGGCAGGCGGCCGAAGCCGTTGCTCAGGTGGTGCTGGGCAATCCAGCCGCCATCGAAGCCCAGGGTTTCGGCGACTTCGAACTGCTCCAGCAGGTCACGGTAGGTCTGTTGCGCATCTTCGCCGAAGGCATGGGTGAGAAAGCCCAGCTTGAACGGCGGGCGGGACGTGGTAGTGCTCATGACAGGGAAAACTCCTTGGCGGTTCTGGCCACGGCGGGGCGCCAGCCCAGGGCCGGGGCCACCTCTTCGGCGATGATCTGCAGCGCGCGGATGGCGTCGCCCAGCGGCGTGCTGGCGCTCTGCACCTGGACGATCAGGTGATCGTGGCGGCCCAGCTGCGGGCCGCTGCCCAGGCCCTCGACGATCGCTGCGGGCGCGCCGTGAAGCACGCCGAGGCGTTGCAGGATGTCCTCGAAGTCGCCGTCCAGCGGCCCCTGGTAGACACCGATGCTTTTCTGCCGTGCGAGGTAGCGCTGGATGTCTTCGCGCAAGCCCGGGGTGTGGGCCAGCGGAAACACGCCCTGGACCCGGGCGATGCGCGCCGGGGTGCCGTTGTCGCCGGTCCAGGCGTCGCGGTAGCGCTGGACCAGCTCGACGCCGGCCTGGACCGGCAGGTGCGGGTTGGGGGCCATGATCAGGCCGTTGCCGCGGGCCGCCACCAGCTCCACCCGCGAGGTGGCTTCCCAGAGGCGCCCGCCCAGGCCCGGGGCCTGTGGTTGCAGACGCAGCCCGTCATGATTCAGGGGGCCGTTGCCAAGGGCGGTCTGCAGCCGTTGCAGGTTGTTCTCGTAGTCCCGATGGCGCTGTTCGTGGGCAAGGCCGAAGGCGTTGAAGGTGTCCGGGTCGAAACCCGCTCCCAGCCCCAGTTCCAGGCGCCCGTTGCTCAGCAGGTCGAGCACCGCGGCGTCTTCCGCCAGACGCAGGGCCGGCTCCTGGGGCAGGACGATGATCCCGGTGCCCAGGCCGATGCGCCGGGTACGCTGGGCAATCGCCGAGAGCAATACCAGCGGCGAAGGCAGGCGGCCCTGCTCGCTGGCGAAATGGTGCTGGGCCACCCAGCCGCTGTCGAAGCCCAGTGCCTCGGCGGCTTCGAACAGTTCCAGGGTTTCCCGGTAGACCCGGGGGTTGTACTCGGTCCGGTACACCCGGCTGAGAAAGCCGAGGGAGAATCCGCCACTCATGGTCGTGTGTCCTCGCTGATCAGGGGCAGGGCGGCCAGGGCACGGGCGGCGCCGGCCTGGTCGCTGGATTGCAACTGGCCGTTGAACGGGCTGATGGTCAGGTAACCCCTGGCCAGCCACACTGCTTCGTCGTCCTGCTGCGCCGGGGTCGCCGGGGCGCTGCGCTGGAAGCTGATGCCCGGCTTGCCGGCCTGGGCCGGGAACAGCGGACCGAGGTCGTCGGTGTACAGGGTGTCGAAGCCGACGTAGCTGCCGATGCGGGTCAGGCGCACACCCTTGAGCGCGGTGTTGTCGACGGGGAAGTTGATGTTCAGGCCGAGGCCGGCCGGCAACAGCCTGCCATCGGGCTGGCGATGCCGGTCGAGGGCTTCCACCAGCGTCAGCACCTGGCGGGCGATGCGTTGCGGGTCCTTGTCCTTGAGATCGGTACTCACCGCCAGGGTCGGATAGCCGGCGCGCACGGCGAAGCTGGCGGCATTGAAGGTGCCCGACGCGCTGTTGATGGCGCCGACGTTGTTGCCGGGGTTGGGCCCGACGATCACCAGGTCCGGGTTCGGCTGGATCTTCTTCAGGCCCATCAACAGCGCCATGACCGGCGTACCGCTGATCTCGATCTGCACCGCCTGGCCGGCGCAGGCCGGGCTGCTGCACACGCCGCTTTCATGGGTGCTGATGTAGTAGCTGTCGGGGTAGGCCGGGTCGCTGTCGCGTCCCACCCGGACTTCGCGGCCGTAGAGGAAGGCGCCGCCCCGCGCACTCTGTTCGCTTTGTGGCGCGGCGATCCTTACCTCGTGCCCGGCTGCCTTAAGGGTGGTGTAGAGCGCGCGGATGTTCGGATGCTGGTAGCCGTCGTCGTTGCTCAGCAGGATATTCAGGGCGAACGCCGGGCTTGCGGCCAGGCAGCCCAGGGTCAGGAGCAGGCCGGGCAATGTCTTCATGCGCGGGCCTCCTGCCTGGCGCTGAAGCGGTTGGCCGGACGCGGTAGGCCGAGGTTCTCGCGCAGGGTGCGGCCCTCGTACTCGTGGCGGAACAGCCCACGCGCCTGCAGCAGGGGGATCACCCGGTCGACGAAGGTGTCGATGGAACCGGGGAAATACGGGAAGAACACATTGAACCCGTCGCAGGCACGTCCCTGGAACCAGGCCTCGAAGGTGTCGGCGATGTCCTCCGGCGTACCGATCACCGGATTGCCCCCGGCCAGGCGCAGGTACAGCTGGCGGATGCTCAGGTTGTCGCGTCGGGCCACTTCCAGCACCTGGTCGCGACGGCTGCCACGCTGTCCCACCGGGGTGTCCGGCAACGGGCCGTCGAGGTCGTGGCCGGACAGGTCGATATCCTCGCCCAGGGTGTCGGCCAGCAGACGCAGGCCCAATACCGGGTCGATCAGCGCCTGGAATTCGTCGAACAGGGCCTGGGCCTGCTCGCGGGTCTCGCCGATGAAGGGGGTAACGCCGGGGAGGATCTTGATATGGTCCGGGTCGCGACCGAGGGCGGCGGCGCGCTGCTTGATGTCCTGGTAGAAGGCCTGTGCCGCCGGCAGTTCGTGGTGCGAGGCGAAGATCACTTCGGCGACCCGTGCCGCCAGGGCCTTGCCCGGCTCCGAGGCACCGGCCTGGACCAGCACCGGATGGCCCTGGGGCGGTCGGGCCACGTTCAGCGGGCCGCGCACGGCGAAGTGCTTGCCGCGGTGGTTCAGGGTATGCAGCTTGTCCGGGTCGAAGTACTGGCCGCTGGCCTTGTCCCGCGGGAAGGCATCGTCGTCCCAGCTGTCCCACAGGCCCTTGACCACATCGTGGAACTCCTCGGCGCGCTGGTAGCGGTCGGCGTGCTCGATATGGCTTTCGCGACCGAAGTTCCAGGCTTCGTCGGAAACCACCGAGGTCACCAGGTTCCATGCCGCACGGCCCTTGGACAGGTGATCGAGGGAAGCGAACTTGCGGGCGATATGGTACGGCTCGTTATAGCTGGTGGTGGCGGTGGCGATCAGGCCGATGTGCTCGGTGACCGCCGCCAGCGCGGCCATCAGGGTCAGCGGCTCGAAATGCTCGCCGCGGGCGGTACGGCTCAGGGCGTCGAGGTGATGGCCCCAGAGGGCGACCACATCGGCGACGAACAGCGCGTCGAAGCGACCGCGCTCGGCACTGCGGGCTATGGCCTTGAAGTGCTCGAAGTCCAGGCTGGCATCGGCCTGGGCCAGGGGGTGGCGCCAGGCGGCGACATGGTGACCGCTGTTGGCGAGAAACGCCCCCAGCTTGAGTTGATCGGTGCGACGGGTCATGGAAAGGGCTCCCGTAGGTCAGGCGAAAGCCCTGCCAGCCACGCGGCTGGCAGGGCCGCGGGTCAGAAGTTGTAGCTCAGGCCGGTGTACCAGTAGCCGCCGGTGGTGCCGTAGGGCGAGAAGTTGCCATAAGGAAAGCCGCCCGAGCTGCTCGCCAGGTGGGTGCGTTCCGGGTACTTGTTGAACAGGTTGTTGGCCCCGGCGGTGAGGGTCAGGTCCTTGGTCAAGTGGTAGTCCAGGTTGAGGTCGGTGATCCAGGCCGGGGAGAAGGTGCGGTCGTAGGTCTCCAGGGTGCCGTACTGGGTGTACTCGCCGTAGCGGGTCAGGTTCAGGCTCAGCTCAAGTTGCTGGAACGACCAGGTAGCACCGAGCAGCAGCTTGGATTCCGGCAGGCCGTGCTTGAGGTTGCCTTGGCGCTGGCGGTCGTAGCCGCCGGTCGGGCCGAGGGCTTGCCGGGCCACGGAGGAGGCGTGGATATCGTCGATCTCGGTGGTGTTCCAGTTGAAGCCCAGGTTGTAGCGCACGCCGCCCCAGGCGCCGAGGTCCTGGCGATAGTCGCCGACCAGGTCGATGCCGCGGGTGGTGGTGTCCAGGGCGTTGGTGAAGTAGGTCACCGACTGGTTGGTGGCCAGGCCAGCGGCAGCGAGGATCGCATCGATCTGCGGGGTGCCGCCGAGGTAGCCGGTCTGGGCGATGCGGTCCTTGATCTTGATCTGGTACGCGTCGAGGGTGATCGAAGTGTTGTCGCTCGGTTGCAGGGTCAGGCCGAGGCTGACGTTGGTGGATTTCTCCGGCTTCAGCGTGGTGGCGCCAAGGGCCTTGGCCACGGCTGAATCCACCGCGACGTTGCGGTAGTCGATCAGGTTGCCGTTGACGTTGCTCTGGGACGTCGAGCTATAGATCTGCTGGGCGAGGGACGGCGCGCGGAAGCCGGTGCTGAAGGTCCCGCGCACGGCGAGGATCGGGGTCAGCTGGTAGCGGGTCGAGAACTTGCCGTTGCTGGTGGTACCGGAGCCATCGTTGTAGTCCTCGTAGCGCCCGGCCAGGTCCACATGCCACTTCTCGGTGAGGTCCTGGCCGATTTCCGCGTAGGCGCCGAGGCTGGTGCGGCCTTTTTCCGCGGCATCGGCCGGGGTGGTACCGGCGCCGGAAATGGTCCCCGGGGCGATCGGGTTGCCACTGGCCCCGGTAGTGAAGGGGCCGCTGGCATAGGAGGCATAATCGCCCTTGCCGATCTTGTAGTTCTCGTAGCGCTGCTCCAGGCCCCAGGAAACCTGGGTAGGCCTGGCCAGGCCAAGGTCGAAGGCGCGGGTCAGGTCGAGGTTGTTGGTCCACTGGCTGAAGGTCTTCACCCCGGTGTCCACCGAGGTGGGCGAGCTGGCGCCATAGCTGAGGTTGTAGGTGTGGCGCAGGGTCGCCTCGGCGTGATCCTGGCCGTAGGTGGTAGACAGGTCGTAGTCCCAGCCCAGCGCCGTACCCTTGCCACCGAAGGCCACCTGGAAGTCGTTTTCGATAAAGCGCAGGGTGTCTTCCACGCCTTCCGGGAAGGGCGTGGCGATGCCGTCGAAGCTGGCCGGCTGGTGGAAGGCCAGGGGTTTTTCGGAATTGCGCCGGGTGTAGGTGGAGAAGGAATACAGGCTCAGGCTGTCATTGACCGGCAGTTCGGCGTTGTAGCCGAGGCTGAAGTTGCGTGCTTCCGGAAGGCCGGTGCCGTAGTAGGTGTGCTGCAGGCTGGTGTTGCCGGCGCTGTCGGTGTAGGGCGCCTTGTCGGAGCGGTCGGAAACCTTCTGCTGCTTGACGTCCAGGGCCAGGTTGATGAACCCGTCGTTGGGCAGGGCCAGGCCGACGTTGCCGGTTTGGCGGTTGGTCTCGCCGTCACCGTTTTCGTAGTTCTGCCCGTAGGTGGTGGAGACACTGCCGCCGTGGTCGGTCTGCTTGAGCACGATGTTCACCACGCCACCGATGGCGTCTGAGCCGTACTGGGCCGAGGCGCCGTCGCGCAGGACTTCGACATGGTCCACCAGGGCGGTGGGGATCATGTCCAGGTCTACCGGCTGCGAGCCGGAGTTGAGGTAGGTGCCGTTGTTGAGCAGGGCGCTGTTGTGCCGACGCTTGCCATTGACCAGCACCAGCACCTGGTCGCCGTTGAGGCCGCGCAGGCTGATGGGGCGAACCACCGAGGTCGAGCCGAAGCCGGACGAGGCCGGCTGGTTGAGGGAGGGCAGCACGCGACTCAGGGCCCGGGTCAGGTCGCCCTGGCCGGTAGCGAGCAGTTGTTTCGACGAGATCACATCGACTGGCGCCGGGCTTTCCGCCAGGGTCCTGGCCTGGCCGCGGTTGCCGATGACTACCACGGTGTCCAGCGGGTTGTCGGCGGCCAGCACCGGTAGCGCTTCGGCCAGGGCGAGGAACAGCAGGCTGTAGGCGAAGGCTTTGCGAGGGGGCCGCAAGGCCGTGCGGATCGAGGAACGCATAGGGAGCTTACTCCGGAAAGGTCGGTAGAAGGTCGGCTTGTTGGGGCAAGCTCTGGTGGAGGGGGCTGAGCAAGGCCTGTGCCAGGCATGAAAAGTCTTTTAAAACAGTGGGTTGGAGATTGGTGGTGCAGTTGGCTGGTGTTTTTTCAGCGATACCGGGGGCAGGCTGCTGGTTTTTCTACAGTCGGGACGGCGGTGGCCCTGCCGCTCCAATCGCTGGCAAGTCAACGCTGCGGACCCTGTGGGAGCTGGCTTGCCAGCGATAAAGCCCTGAAAACCAACATCAATCGTCGGCCTGGCACATCACTTGCTGACCACCCCGTACCACGACCTATCAGGATTACCCGCATGCCGCTCCCCGGTCCCCGCAACGCCCTTACCGATATTCCCGGCCTGACTGTCGGCCATGCCACCGATCCTCGCGTCGACACTGGCGTCACGGTGATCCGCGCCGCCCGCGTTTGCACCGCCAGCGTCGATATCCGCGGCGGCGGGCCCGGTGGGCGCGAGTCGTCGGCGCTGGAGCCGGAGAACATGGTCGGCCAGTTGCATGCCCTCGTCTTTGCCGGTGGTTCGGTATTCGGCCTGGGCGCTGCCGATGCGGTGGCGGCGGCGTTGTCCGCCGAGGGCGTCGGCTTGCACCTGAAGGCCGGTGCCCCGGCGATCCCCATCGTGCCCTCGGCCGTGCTGCATGACCTGGCCAACGGTGGCGACAAGCAATGGGGCCTGGAGCCGCCGTACCGGCGCCTGGGCTTCGAGGCCCTGGCCAATGCCGGCACGGAAATCACCCAGGGCGCGGTCGGTGCCGGACGCGGGGCCATGGCCGGGGTGCTCAAGGGCGGGCTGGGCACGGCCTCGCTGGACCTTGGCGACGGCCTGCTGGTCGCCGCGCTGGTGGTGGCCAACCCCATTGGCTCGGTGTACATGCCCGATGGCCGCACGTTCTGGGCCTGGCCTTGGGAGATTGCCGGGGAGTTCGGTGGCGCGCGTCCGGTCGGCGACCAGGATTGCAGCGACCCGATCCCCGAGCTGTCGCGCCTGGACTCGATGGGGCGCTTGCAGGCCGGTGCCAATACCACCCTGGTAGTGGTTGCGAGCACCGCACAATTGAGCACCGCCGAGTGCAAGCGCGTGGCGATCATGGCCCAGGACGGCATTGCCCGGGCGGTGCGGCCGGCGCATCTGCCCTTCGATGGCGATACGGTGTTCGCCTTGGCCACCGGGGCCGTGGAACTGGGTAGTGGCGCCCGGCGCCAGGTCAGCATCGGCAGCATCGGTTCCGCTGCCGCCGATTGCGTGGCCCGGGCTATCGCCCGGGGTGTGCACGCTGCGCGCGGTTGAGCAGCACCTGTTCGACCCGCTGCCGGGCCTGCTGTGCCAGCACCGGCAGGCTCAGCTCGGCATACACCCGTTGCAGATGGCGGTTGCTCGGCACGTCCAGGCCATCATAGCGACGGCGCAGTTCCAGCAACTGCTGGGCGACCGCCCAATCCCCGCTGCGTAGCCGCGCATCCAGTTCGATCTGGGCGAACAGGTCGCGCTGGGCGTGGCTGCCGCCGATCTCGTTCAGGCGCGGCAGGCTGCCGGCAAGCAGGCGTGCAGCGCGCGCGTGATCGCCGCGGGCATGGGCCAGCAGGCCTTCGGCCAGTGGCAGGGTGACCTCGGCCCAGACGGCGCGACTGAAGTCCGGGGCCTGGCGGCTGCGTTCGACCAGGGCGGCGAACAGCAGGTCCGCTTCGAGCTTGTCGGCACGCGCCAGGCCGTACAGGTATTGCAGGCTGAGGAACGGCTGCACGGTGTCGCCCCGGCGCAGTTGCAGATAGGGCGCCAGCGCCTGCCAGCGCGCTCCGACGTCGATTCCGGCGATCTCCAGGCGGGCCAGCAGCGAGACCGCACCGACCTGGTCCTGGGAATACTCCGGCAGGATCCCCCACACGTGCCGGTCGTAGATCTCCAGCACCCGCGCCTCGTCGCCGCGGGCCAGGCGGAACAGCGCCAGGTGCCACCAGTTGTGGGTGTACATGAAGGAGTTCAGGCCTTCCCAGTGCCCGCTGACCTCCTGCAGGAAGGCGATGCCTTCCTCGATCCGGCCTGCGGTGAGCATCACGTGGGCCAGGGCGTGCTGGGCCCAGGGCTCGTCGGCCTGGATCGCCAGGGCCTGGCGCGCGCTGGCTTCGGCCTCTTCCAGCAGGTGGCATTGTTCGTAGGCGAAGGCCAGCATGGCGTGGCTCTGGGCAATCTCCGGGGCCGCGGCAACGGCCTTGAGGGCGATGCGCAGCAAGGCCGGCCAGTTGCCGCGGTTGAATTCGATGTACTGGGTCAGCTTGGCGGCGAACAGGTCGCGGGGATAGGTGTCGAGAAGCTGCTCGCCCAGGCCCAGGACCCGGTCCAGGTCATCGTCGATCCAGGCGTCCAGCAAAGCCAGGTAGAGCGCGGCCCGGGGGTGGGGCGTGGCGACCGCAGCGGCGCGCTGCCGGTATTTCCCGGCCAGCAGCGGGCCTTCGGGAGATTCGCTGAACATCAGCAGGATCCCGGCCAGGGCGTTGCTCAGTGCCGATTGCGGATGGCGATCGGCAGTGGGCAGGATGGCTTCGGCGCGAGGGTGGTAGCCGATGAAACCGCCGATGAAGTCGTCCAGTCCCTGGCGAGCATGCTGGTCGTCGGTGTCGAGGGGGTTGCCTAGGTAGTCGTGGGGCATGGGAGCAGTCCGCTAAAAGGTCGAATGAGCACAGGGGCGTGGCGTTGACCAATGCAGGGCAAACCCTGTGCCAGCGTCGTGCGGCCCCTGAAACCGGGCCATGGCCTCGATCGCGCTGCTGCTTTTTCCACATTCCCGTCAGCGGTCTGCGGCTTTTTCACCAGCCAGGGCCTTTGTTCCTGTGCTTGGCCCCCGTATCCACGGTGCGCCAGGGCCATGGCATAGCGCTTGCAAAATCCCCGGCAGACCATTTGCCAAGGAGTCACCATGCCTGCGCCCCAACACCCCCCGCGTCACGCTCTGAAAAGGCTGGGACTCGCCGTGCTCACCTGCGTCGCAATGTTCGGCAGCACCGTCCAGGCCGCGCCGCAGGATGGCGGCATCCTCAACCTGATCGCCCAGCCCGAGCCGCCCTCCCTGATGCACGGGGTGGTCACCCATGTGTCCACCCAGTACGTCAGCGGCAAGGTCCTGCAAGGGCTGCTGACTTTCGATACCGACCTCAAGCCGCAACCGGTCCTGGCAAAAAGCTGGAGCGTGTCGCCTGACGGCCTGACCTACACGTTCGACCTGCAACCAGGCGTGACCTGGCACGACGGCAAGCCATTCACCGAGCAGGACGTGCTGTTCAGCTTCAACACTTTCTATCCGGAGGTGGACAAGCGCTTCGGCTCGATCTTCGAACAGTTCGTCGCCGCCATCGATTCGAGCAAGCCGCTGCAGGTCAGCTTCCACCTGAAGAAACCCTTCGCGCCGCTGCTCTCGTCCCTGGGCAGCGGGCTGCGGCCGATCGTGCCGAAGCACCTGTACGAGGGCAGTGATCTGCGCGCCAACCCCTACAATCTCAAGCCGGTCGGCACCGGGCCCTTCGTCTTCCAGGAGTGGAAACGCGGCGCCTACATCAAGCTGGCGAAGAACCCGCACTACTGGAAACAGGGCCTGCCGCACCTGGACGGGGTGGTCTTCCATGTGATTCCCGACGGTTCGTCCCGCTCCGCCGCCTTCGAGCGCAACGACGTGCAGGTGCTGCGCGCCGGCGATGCCGACTACTCCGATCTCAAGCGCCTCGGCGCGTTGCCTGACGTGGTGGCCTCGGAGCAGGGCTACGAACTGTATGCCGGGCTGGCCTTCCTGCAGATCAATACGCGCAAGCCACCCCTGGATAACCCGAAGGTGCGCCAGGCCATCCTCACGGCGCTGAACCGCCAGTTCATCGTCGACAACATTTTCTTCGGTGCCGGACGGGTGTCCCAGGGGCCGTTCGTGTCCAGCACGCCGTATCACGACCCGCAACTGCCGCAGTATGCCTACGACCTGAAGAAGGCCAAGGCGCTGATCGCCGAGTCCGGGGTGGACGTCGGCGCAGTGCGCATCCGCCTGCTCAACGGCGAGAAGGGCGGCGCCTGGGAGCGCCTGGCCGAATACACCAAGCAGGCCTTGCAGCCATTGGGCTTCAAGGTCCAGGTGGTTACCTCGGACGCCGCCACCTGGTTCCAGCGGGTCAGCGACTGGGACTTCGACCTGACCTACAACTTCATCTTCCAGATCGGCGATCCGTACCTGACCAACGCCTACCTCTACCGCTCCGACTACATCCTCAAGACGTCGCCCTTCGCCAATGTCAGCGGCTACAACAATCCCGAGGCCGATCGCCTGTGGAACCAGGTCGTCGACACCGCCGAAGGTCCGCAGCGGCAGAAACTCTACAGCGAACTGGAAAACCTGCTGAACCAGGACCTGCCGATCGCACCGATCTTCGAGATGCGCTATCCGACCCTGTACCACAAGCAGGTGCACAACCTGTTGCGCACCGCCACCAGCCTTAACGAAGACTACGAGAGCGTCTACCTCGACGCACCGACGCCATGAATGGCCTGGTGTCCCTCGGTACGCGCCTGGGGCGTGCCGGCCTGATGGTGTTCGGCGTGCTGGTCCTGAGCTTCCTGTTGATCCGCCTGGCACCGGGTGATCCGGCGCTGCTGATGGCCGGTGAGGCCGGGGTCGACGATCCGGCCTTTATCGCCAACCTGCGCCAGCAGATGGGCCTTGACCAGCCGCTGCTCCAGCAGTTGCTGCTCTACCTCGGCCAGGTGGCGCACCTGGACCTGGGCTACTCCTACCGCAACCAGACCAGCGTGTGGTTGCTGCTGGCGGAGCGACTGCCGGCGACCCTGAGCCTGATGGGCTCGGCCTTTGTGCTCTCGTCACTGCTGGGCGTCACGCTCGGGGTGATCGCCGCCCGTGCGCGGCAGCGCCGGCACTGGCTGGACGGGGTGATTTCCCAGGGTGCGCTGCTGCTCTACGCCGTGCCGACCTTCTGGCTGGCGATGCTGCTGATCCTGCTGTTCTCGGTGCACCTTGACTGGCTGCCGGCCTTTGGCATGGAAAGCGTCGCCCGCGACCTGCACGGCGCGGCCTGGCTGGGCGACCGCCTGAAGCACCTGCTGCTGCCGTGCCTGTCCCTGAGCTTCCTGTTCCTGGCCTTGTATATCCACCTGACCCGCGCCGCGACCCTCGAAGCCCTGCAGCAGGAGTATGTCCATACCGCCCGGGCCAAGGGCCTGCGCCCGCGGCGCATCCTGTTCGGCCATGTGCTGCGCAATGCCTTGCTGCCGGTGGTGACCTTCGCCGGGCTGCAACTGGGCCAGTTGGCCAGCGGTGCCTTGCTGGTGGAGGTGGTGTATTCCTGGCCCGGTATCGGCCGGCTGATGTACGACGCCCTGGCGCAACGGGACTACGGCGTGCTGATGGGCGGCTTCCTGCTGATCTCGCTATTGGTGGTGGGCTTCAACCTGCTCACCGATCTTCTGTGCCGCTGGCTGGACCCGCGAATCGGTGCTGGAGGGCAGGGCACATGAATGTTGCGTCTCCATGGCGACGTTTTCTCGCCCAGCGCTCGGCGTTGCTCGGGCTGATCTGGTTACTGCTCCTGGGGTTGCTGGCCCTGGCGGCGCCGTGGCTCAGCCAGGGCGACCCCTGGGAAATGGCCGCGCAACCGCTGCTTGGGCCCCTGCAGGATGGCAGCCACTGGCTGGGCACCGACCTGCTCGGCCGGGACCTCGGCGCCGGCCTGCTGTATGGCGCCCGGGTATCCCTGGCGGTGGCGCTGCTCGCCAGCCTGGCGACCCTCCTTGCCGGCCTGCTGATCGGTGCCGTCGCTGGTTATTTCGGCGGTTGGCTGGACGGGTTGCTGATGCGCATTGCCGAGTTCTTCCAGATCATTCCGCAACTGGTGCTGGCGGTGATCCTGGTGGCGATCCTCGAGCCGTCGCTGTACTCCATTGTCCTCGCCATCGCCCTGGTGGCCTGGCCGGCGGTGGCGCGCCTGGTGCGCGCCGAGTTCCTCAGCCTGCGCCAGCGCGAGTTCGTCCAGGCCGCCCGGGTGCTTGGGCAATCGCCGCTGGCCATTGTCTTCCGGCAGATCCTGCCCAATGCCCTGGCTCCGTTGCTGGTGACCCTGACCTTTGTCATGGCCACGGCGATCCTCACCGAGGCGGCGCTTGCCTTCCTCGGCCTCGGCGATCCGGAGGCGATGAGCTGGGGCTACATGATCAATGCGTCCCGTGGCCTGCTGCGCGAGGCGTGGTGGATGAGCCTGCTGCCGGGCCTGGCGATCCTGTTTTGCGTGCTGGCGGTCAACCGCGTCGGCGAAGGCCTGCGGGTCGCCTTCGATGCGGCTCGCCGGCCAGGAGATTCCCTATGAGCGCGTTATTGAACATCGAACACCTGCGCATCGCCTTGCCGGCCGGTGCCGACCGCAGCCATGCGCTGCATGACCTGTCCCTGACCCTCGAGGCCGGGCAATGCCTGTGCGTTGTGGGCGAATCCGGTTCGGGCAAGTCCATGCTGGCCAAGGCCCTGCTGCGCCTGCTGCCGGCTGGCCCGCAGGTCGAGGCCGGGCATATCCGCTTTCGTGGCGAAGACCTGGCCGGGCTGGGTGAAGAGGCCATGCGCCAGTTGCGCGGCCAAACGGTCAGCATGGTTTTCCAGGAACCGATGAGTGCGCTCAATCCGCTGCTCAGCGTCGGCCGGCAGATCGAGGAAACGCTGCAGGCCCATGGTGTCAGGGACAGGGGCCAACGGCGCCAGCGGATTCTCGATCTGCTCGGCTATGTCGGCCTGCCCGATCCGGGGCGCCTGCAACATGCACTGCCGTTCGAACTGTCCGGCGGCCAGCGCCAGCGGGTGGTGATCGCCATGGCCCTGGCCTTCGATCCGCTGCTGTTGATCGCCGATGAGCCGACCTCGGCGCTGGATGTCACTACCCAGGCGCAAATCCTCGCGCTGCTGCGGCGGATCCAGCGGGAAAAGGGCATGGCCATGCTGTTCATCACCCATGATTTCGCGGTGGTCGAGGCCATTGCCGACCGTGTGCTGGTCCTGGAAAAGGGCCATTTGGTGGAGCAGGGCACGGTACAGCAGGTATTGCAGCAGCCACAGCAGGATTACACCCGGCAATTGCTCGCGGCGGCCAGCGCCAGCGCCCTGCATCCGCGCCCGACGCTGGACGGGCGCGAGGCGGTGCTGGAGGCGCGCCAGTTAGCCAAAAGCTACAACCGCCGCAGCGGCTGGTGGGGACGGCGCAGTACGCGAGCACTGGACCAGGTCGACCTGCGCCTGGCCGAAGGCGAGACCCTGGGGATCGTCGGTGAGTCGGGGTCGGGCAAGTCCACCCTGGGCCAGGCCCTGGTGCGCTTGCTTGCGGTGGATAGCGGCAGCATCCGCTGGCAGGGGCGCGAGGTGGCCGGTTTGTCCGAGTCTCGCCTGCGCGGTTTGCGCGGCGCGGTGCAGATGATCTTCCAGGATCCGTTCGCCTCGTTGAATCCACGCCAGCGCATCGAGACCCAGCTTATGACCGGGCCGCTGGCCCAGGGCGTCGAGCGCGAGGAGGCAGCACGGCGGGCGCGGGAGGTGCTGGAACTGGTGGGCTTGCCGGCCACGGCCCTGCAGCGTTTCCCCCATGAATTTTCTGGAGGCCAGCGCCAGCGCATCGGTATTGCCCGGGCCCTGGCGGTGCAGCCAAGGATCCTGATCGCCGATGAATGCGTTTCGGCCCTGGACGCGTTGATCCAGGTGCAGATCCTGGAATTGCTGGAGTCGCTGCAGCGGCGCCTGAAGCTGAGCATCGTGTTCATCACTCACGACCTGCGGGTGGCCGCGCGGTTGTGTGACCGCATCGCCGTGATGAAAGGCGGCCAGGTGGTGGAGACCGGCGAGACGGCGCAGGTGCTGGAGCAGCCGCAACATCCCTATACCCGCAGCCTGCTTGGCGGCTTCAAGCGCAGCCCGGCGTCGCTGGCGGAGGTGGCAGCATGCTGAGCCTCAATGCCTTCCTCATGGCCACCGGTCATCATGTGGCCGGCTGGCGTCATCCCGACGCCCAGGCCGATGGCGGCCTGGATTTCCAGCATTACCGGCAACTGGCGCAGACCGCCGAGCGCGGTTGTTTCGATGCGATCTTCCTGTCCGACACCCTGGCCATGCTGCCCGGCAGGCTCGAGGCCCTGGGCCGGATGTCGCGTACCGAGCATTTCGAACCGCTGACCTTGCTGGCCGGGCTGGCAGCGGTCACCGAGCGGATCGGCCTGGTGGCGACCGCGACCACTTCCTATAACAGTGTCGATAGCGTGGCCCGTGCCTTCACCTCGCTGGAGCGCCTGAGTGGCGGACGCACGGGCTGGAACCTGGTGACCTCGAGCAATGCCGGGGAGGCCTTCAATTTCGGTCGGGAAACCCATTTCGAACATGCCCGGCGCTATGTACTGGCGCGGGGTTTCCTGGAGCGGGTCAAGGCGCGCTGGGCGGCCAGCGGCGTGGCGCCGGTGCAGGTCCTGGCCGGCGCCTCGAAGGCCGGCTGCGAGCTGGCGGCGGCCCATGCGGAAATGGTCTTTACCGCCCAGCCCGAGCTGGCCGGGGCCAAGGCGTTCTATCGCGAGCTGAAAAGCCTGTTGCCGCGCTACGGGCGTCACCCGGATCAACTGAAGATCATGCCGGGTGTGTTGCCCATCGTGGCCGACAGCAACGCCGAGGCCGAGGCCCAGTTCGAACAACTGCAGGCGCTGGTGCAGCCCGAGGTGGGGTTGTCGTTGCTGGCGGATATCGCGGGCGGTACCGATCTGTCCGGGTATGCGCTCGACGGTCCGCTGCCGGAGCTGCCGGGGACCAATTCCGGGGTCAGCCGGCGCGACCTGCTGATCGCCGTGGCCCGCCGGGAAGGCCTGAGCATCCGCCAGCTGTACCTGCGCATGGCAGCCGCGCGCGGGCATCTGGTGGTGATTGGCGATGCGCAGCGAATCGCCGACTGCCTTGAGCAGTGGTACGTCGAGGGGGCAGCGGATGGCTTCAATGTCATGCCGCCGTACCTGCCTGGCGGGCTGGACGCCTTCGTCGAGCGAGTGGTTCCCGAGTTGCAGCGCCGTGGATTGTTCCGCCGCAGTTACCAGGGGCGGACCCTGCGTGATCACCTGGGGCTTTCCCGCCCCGTTCCTTCGCAATCAAACGAGGTACTGACGGCCCATGGCTGACTTTTCCCAATTGCCGCGGGTGCGCGGTGAACGCCTGGAGATCCGGCCGGGCCGCTATCTGAGCGTGGCCCGCCAGGCCGGCGGCGATACCGTAGTGTTCTTCGGGCATGGCGGCGGTGGCAACAAGGATCAATGGCGCGAACTGTGGCAGGCCCTGGGCGCGCGGGGCTACAGCCTGGTGGCCTGGGACCTGCTGGGGCATGGCGCCAGTGACCGGCCCGGCGCTGCCCGGGCCTACGCCTGGGACGAGCTGGTGGCGGATGAACTGGAAATCCTGCGGCGATTTGGCGGGGCGCGCAATGTCATCGTTGCCCATTCATTCGGCACCGGGCTGGCCCTGAGCGCACTGTTGGCGAGGCCTGCGGTAAGCATCGATGCCGCCCTCCTGCTGGGCAGCCAGTTGCACCGGCCGTTGAAGCGCAAGGGCCTGCTGAACCTGCCGGTATGGATCCTGGAATGGTTGAGGCCGCGCCTGGCCCGGGGCTTCCGCGAGGCGGCCTGGCATCCCGAGGCAGACCCGGCGCTGGTGGACTATGAAGACAGGTTGGCCCAGGGCAACTCGTTGCACGTGTTCAAGGCCCTGGTTGCCCATGCGCAATGGCCGAACGCCGGGGCGCTGGCACGATTGGAGGTACCGATCTCGGTGCTGGCCGGCGACCGCGACGGCCTGACTCCGGCAAGCGGCGGCGAGGAACTCGCCCGGCAGTTGCCCCGGGCGCAGTTCCAGGTGCTGGAGCGGTGCGGGCATCAGTTGATGCTGGAGAAACCGGAGGAGGTGCTGGCGGCTTTCGAGGCGCTGGTGGCGGGGTTGGGGACGGTTGAGCCAGCGTCGGTGATCTAGGTGACACTGGCTCCTGTGGCGGCTGCGAGGTGCCCGTCAGAGAACCGTGTTATGGCCACCAGGCGCAATCCGACAGATCTTCAGCGTTCTTGAGATCGAGCGCCGCCCGCGCGGCGCATCGCTGGCAAGCCAGCTCCCACATTCTTACCTCAAAAGATGTTAGATGCCCGTGCCGCGAGGACCTCAGGCTTCCTGGATCCGCGAACTCCCACTCTCGACCACCAAGCGCTTCAAGGTCGAAACGCTGGCCGCCGGGTCCATCCGGTCTGAGATCGCCTGCATCCGCACTTCCAGCCGGTCCCTGTGCAGGTCCAGTGCCAGGTACCCGCGCGGGCGACTGTCATAGAAGCGTATCTGCGGGTTGTCCGGCAGGATCGACTGCACCGCTTCATAGCTCGGGCCGTTGGAGGTGATGGACGTCCCGACGAACTCCGCTGCCACCACCCGTGAGTCCGGGTCCTCCGGCCGTTCGTGCAGGTGGTTGGCCCAGAAGGAATGGTAGTCGCCACTGAGCACCACCGGATTGGCCACCCGGCTGTCGCGCAGGTTCTCCAGCAGGCGCCCGCGGGCCGCCTGGTAGCCGTCCCAGGTGTCGGTCCAGTAGCGGGCCTCGTCGTCGCCGGGCCGTTGCGCCCGCAACGGCGCGACCAGCAGGTCCTGGGCTATCAGGTTCCAGCGGCTGTCACCACGGCGCAGCCCGTCGTAGAGCCAGCGCTCCTGCTCGAAACCGAGCAGGGTGCGCTGTGGATCACGCAGGTCGAGGCAGCTTTCTCCTTCCATATGCCCCTTGCCGAACGCCGGCGCCTGGTAGCAGGGCTGTCTGGAGCGGTATTGACGACCGTCCAGCACCGGTAGCGCGGCGAGGTCGCCGTAGCGGAATCGCCGGTAGATTCGTGGCCCGCCATTGCTGCCCAGGGACGGGCGGCGCAGCGGCATGTTTTCCAGGAACGCCTGGTAGGCCGCCGCCCGGCGCAGGCGGAAGCGCTCGACGCTGATCTTCGGGTCCTTGGAGTAGACCTGGGAATAGTCGTCCTGCACCTCATGGTCGTCCCAGGTGGCGATCCACGGGGCGGCGGCATGCAGGCGGCGCAGGTCCGGGTCGGTGCGGTGCAGGGCATAGCGGTAGCGGTAACCGGCCAGGTCGGTGGCCTCCGGGGCGTTGTAGGCGCGGGCCAGCCCCGGGGTATCCGGGACGTTGCTGTATTCGTAGATGTAGTCGCCGAGAAACAGCACCAGGTCCGGATGCTCGTCCGCCATATGCCGGTAGGCACTGAACAGCCCGCGTTCGTAGTTGGCGCAGGAAGCCACTCCGAGGCGCAGGCGTTCCGGGCGGGCGTCATGCGCCGGCAGGGTCAGGCTGCGTCCGGCTTCGCTGCGCTCGCCCAGGGCGATGAAGCGGTACCAGTACTCGCGGCCAGGCGCCAGGCCCCGCAACTCCACGTGCACGGCATGGCCATTGACGGCCAGGGCCTGGGTGCGGCCGCGCTGGGCGATACGCCGGAAGCCCGGGTCGAGGCCGACTTCCCAATCCACCGGCACGCTGGCTGGCAGTTCCAGTTCATTGCCCGGGTAAGGCAGGCCGGCACTGAGCCGGGTCCAGATGACAAAGCCGTCGGGCCAGGGATCGCCGCTGGCGACCCCGAGCAGAAAAGGCGAGGCGATCCCGCCCAGGGCGCGGCCATAACGCAGCAGCAGGGGCGCCGCGGCTGCCCCCGCCAGCAGGCGCAGGGCCTGGCGGCGGTTGAAGTCGGAGGTCATGGGCGCTCCTCAGAATTTATAGCTGGCCTGGACGCCCACGGTACGCGGGTCGCCGGGCGTGGCCATCTGGGCGTTGGAGAGGAACGAGCCGTGGTACAGGTCGTATTTCTTGTCGAACAGGTTGCGTGCCCACAGCGCCACCGACCAGTTGCCATTCACCGGGGTCAGGCCGAGGCGGGCGTTGGCCAGCCAGTAGGCTTCGGTGGTGGTGCCGTTACTGCCGGCGATGCTGTCGTGGTAGGAGTAGTCGCTCTGCGCACTGAGGACGAAGCCGGGAATCTCCCAGGCATATTCGACCTGGCCGCCGTAGCTGGTCTCGGGGAAGTTGGTCAGGCTGGAGCCGGAAAAGTCGGTGTACACCGGATAGGCGAAGCCCACCGCGCGGGTGGCCGTGCTGTTCAAGCCCTGGTAGTCGATGTACTTGCCTTTCTTGGTGCCGAAGTACTGGCCGATGGTCAGGCCGGCAAGCGGCTGCCATTGCAGTTCCAGCTCATAACCGTAGATCTTCGATTTGGGAATGTTGACCAGGCGTCCGACGTTGCCAACCTGCTGGCTGATCCATACCTGGGACTGGTATTGCTGGTCGCGGTAGTCGTAGTAGAAGGCCGCCGCATTGAGGCGCAGGGTGTCGCTCAGGTCGCTCTTGAAGCCCACTTCGTAGGCCAGCAGTTTCTCCGGCTTGACCGGGGCGATCTGCTCGACATAGCTGGAGTTGTAGGCGGTGAAGCCACCTGACTTGATACCGCGGCTGACCGTCGAGTAGAGCAGGGTCGACGGGGTCAACTGGTACTCGAGGCCCAGTTTCCAGGAGGTGGAATTGCTGTCCAGGTCGCTGTCGGCAGCGGGGAAGGTGCTGGCGCCAAGGCTGTAGGCGCCGTTGTTGACCAGGATGCGACGGGTGCTGAAGTCATCCAGCTCGCGCTTTTCCTGTTCCTGGCGCAGGCCGACGATCAGCTTGAGGTCGTCGGTCAGGCGGTAGTCGCCCTGGGCGAACAGGCCCCAGGTCTGCGAGCGCTGCTGGTAGGAGGTGTAGGTGCCGTAGCCGAGGTTGGCGCTGAAGTCGGAGTAGAACTCCTCGTCGAGGCGGTCCTTGGCGAAATACAGGCCGGTCTGCCAGTTGAAACGCTCGTTGTCGTGGGAGGCCAGGCGCAGCTCCTGGGAGAACACCTCGACCTGGGAGTCGAAGTACTCGTCGGACTGCGGGATCACCGAGGCGTCCCAGTCGATGTACTCGCGACGGCGGAAGTGGTCCGAGGAGGTGATGCTGGTGATGCTCAGGTGGTCGTCCAGGTCGAAGGTGCCGGTGAGGGCGAAGCCGATGTTGTCGTTGTCGCGGTGCGGCTTGTCCTTGACCGACAGGCCGGTGAGGTTGGCGAAGCCCGGGGTCAGGCCCCAGCCGGTCTTCTTGCCGTTGCTCTCCGGGGCGATGGTGCTGTAGCGCGAGCCATAGGTAGCGTTGGGCTTGAGCCCCTGGTAGAGGTACGAGCCGCGGCTGTCGGACTGGTCCTTGCCACCATGCACGCTGAGGTTGAAGTTGATCGCGTCGCTGGCGTCCCAGTCCAGCTGGCCGCGCAGCGAGGTGGTGTCCTTGTCGCCGAGGCTCTGCCCGGTATCGCGATTGTCCTGCCAGGCGCCGCCTTGCTCGGTGATGAAGGCCAGGCGTGCGCGCAGGGTGTCGCTGACGGGGCCGGAAATGAAGCCCTCGACGCTGCTGGCGTTATAGGAACCGTAGTTGCTGGTGAGGCCGCCGTGCAGCTCGCGGGTCGGCTTGTTGGTGATGAAGTTGATCGCCCCGGCGGTGCTGTTGCGCCCGTACAGGGTGCCTTGCGGGCCGCGCAGCACCTCGACCCGCTCCAGGTCGAAGAGTTGGCCCTGGGTCTGGATCGGGTAGGGCAGCGCCACCTGGTCGAGGTACACGCCGACGGTGGAGGTGTTATTGCTGCCGTAGTCCTTGAGGCCCACCCCGCGGATGCGGAACAGCGGGTTGCCGCTGCCGTACTGCGGGGCGATATCCAGGTTGGGCACGTAGTTCTGCAGCTGGTTGACGTTGGTCACGCCTTTTTCCTGCAGGGCCTCGCCGCTAAGGGCGGTGACCGCAAGACCGATGTCCTGGGCCGATTCCTCGTGGCGCTGGGCGGTGACGGTGACCGAGGCCAGGGCCGTGGTCGGTTGCTCGGCGGCCTGGGCGACGGCGCCGGCCAGCAGCGAGGCGCTGGCGAACAAGGCGTGACGACCGAATGGAAGGCTGTTGCGAAGTGTTGTGCGCATGGCGGGTGTCCCTTGAGAAATGCAAATAAGGGCCGCTCTGTGAAGAGTAAGCAGGCAGGGCGATAGCAAGCGTTGTGCCATCAGTCGAATCGCCCGGTTTCATTACGTTTTCATGACAGTCAGCACAAGCTGGAGGCGCGTCGCGGTGGATATCCAGCAACCGCCGGAGCAGTTTGTTGCAGAACCAGCAACCTGGGTAAAAGGTTATTTTCTAATGCTTTTTTAATATTTCTGGCTATAAGCGAGCGGGCGGTAGAGTGACCACTTTCCTATTTCGACACCGGGACGTATTTGCCATGAGCGGTTTTCAGGGACAGCCGAACCCGATTCTGACCTTGCCCAGTGGCGCCAAGGACCCGCTGTCGATCCGCGCCAAGGCGCTGGTCTTCGCCGACCCGCGCTCGCGGCAGTTGCTGGAGTACCTGCAGCGGGTCGGGCCTAGCGAGGCGCCGGTGCTGATCAATGGCGAGACGGGTACCGGCAAGGAACTGGTCGCACGCTATATCCATGCCGCCAGCGGGCGCAGCGGTGCGTTCGTCGCGGTGAACTGCGGCGCCATCAGCGAAACCCTCGCCGAAAGCGAATTCTTCGGTCACGAGGCCGGGTCCTTCTCCGGTGCAACGGGCCGCCGCGCTGGCTGGTTCGAGGAGGCGGACGGCGGCACCCTGTTCCTCGACGAGATCGGCGACCTGCCCTTGCCCCTGCAGGTCAAGCTGCTGCGGGTGTTGCAGGAGCAGGAGGTGGTGCGGGTCGGCTCACGTAAACCGGTGAAGATCGATATCCGCCTGGTGACCGCAACCAACGTCAACCTGGAACAGGCGGTGGAGGCAGGGAATTTCCGCCTTGACCTGTTCTACCGCATCAATGTCGCCCAGGTCGCGGTGCTTCCCCTGCGTGAGCGGCCACTGGACATCCTGCCGTTGGTGGAGCACTTCCGCGCGCTGTACAGCGCCCGCCTGAAGATCGCCGAACCGATACTTTCCGAGTCTGCCGCCCAGGCACTGCTGGACTATCCATGGCCAGGGAACATCCGCGAGCTGGAGAACGTCGTGCACCTGGCCCTGCTGGTGGCCGGGGACAAGCCGATACGGCCGGAGCACTTGAAGTTCTCTGCCGGGCTCAGCGCCTTGTCCGCTGCCTCGGGCGCAGTGAGCAAACTGCCGCAGGAGGTGATCCGCGAACAACTGCTCAGGCTGTTCGAGACCCCCGGCGATTCGCTGCTCAACGATATCGAGGACCTGATCGTGCGCGAGGCCTTCGCCCACTGTGGCTTCAACCAGTTGCGCACCGCCGAACTGCTCGGTATCACGCGCAATGCCGTGCGTACCCTGCTGGTCAACCACGGCCTGCTCAAGGGGCGCGCCTGATCTGCCAGGTTTTCTCCGCTCTGTGCGCTAATCCCCTGATTCAACAGACAATCAGCCCTGTCCCATCAGGCTCGAATGGGGTACAACGTCCGGCTTGTGTGTTCGTTCAGCCGGAGTCGGTGTGTCAGAAAAGCTTCCCCCGCAACCCCAGGATCTCACCCCGCCAGCCCAGCTGCCGTGGCTCAGGCGCCTGACCGCGCGTCTGCTCGGTCGCGGCCTGAACCGCCTGCGGGCGCAGCATCGCGATTCCTGGTTCCTCGGCCACGCCACCGGCCAGCGCACCGGTCACGCCGAAGGCCTGCGCGAAGGCTTCGACGAGGGTCACGCGGTCGGTTACGAGGCTGGCCGCCAGGTCCTGGTGATCCGTGATACCCGTGCCGAGGAACATGGCGTACCGGGCCTCGACGACGCCCTGTTCGACGACTGGCGGCTGCCGCTGACAGCGGAGCTGAAGAAGCGCTTCAAGGCGGATGTTGCCGCGCGTCTGCCGGCCCATGCGCAGCCGAGTGCGGCCCAGTGGAAGATGATCTTCAGCGACACCCCGTCCACCTGCGTGATCGCCGGTGCAGGGGCGGGCAAGTCGACCTCGCTGGTATTGCGCATCCTGCTGCTGCGCCAGTACCTGGGCTACGAGCTGGACGCCATGACCGTGGTGACCTTTACCCGCGAGTCGCGCAAGGACTTCATCAGTCGCTTGTTGCAGGTCTTCAGCCAGTGGCAGGTGCCGTTGAGCCCGGTACAGGCGCGGGAGCTGGTACGCACCTTCCATTCGCGGATCCTGCCGCTGGTGCGCAGCCTGCCGGGCTTCAGCCAGGTACGGGCCTTCGAGACCCTCGGCAGCGAACTGCCCACAGGCGCTGAAGCCGATGCCGAGAGCAACCCCTTCGACCTGCGCATCAACGATGCCCAGCGCCAGCAGCTCAACCTCTGCTATCGCGACCTGCTGCGTGCCAGCCCGCGCTTCGCCGAACTGATCGCCGGGCTGCGCCGCGAAGCGATCCAGCTCAAGGCGCTGGAGAAGGATCATCCCGATGTGCAGAAGCGTGTCGCCGTGACCCAGCTTTCTGCCAGCCGCGACGAGGAATTGTGCGACACCATCGAGGATCTCTGGTTCAGGGCTGGCGCCTGGCCGATCAAGGGCATCGAGCCGAGCCGCCAGACCGTCGAGATCAATGGCAGCCGTTTCCATTTCCATGGCCATATTGCCGAGCTGGATGCCTGGGTGGTGCTCGGCTTCGACCCGGGCGAGAACCAGAATTACAAGCGCCCCGGCGCCAAGCTGCCGGTGTGGGCAGAGTGGGTGATCAAGCGCACACTGTTTCAAGCTTTCTGCGATAAGCCTGTGATCTGGCTGGGAAATTACGCGGAGGCCAGACGTCTCACCGCTTCCCTGGCTGGCGACGCGGTGGCCGGCCCGGGCTTCGACTACAAGGTCAAGGGTGAACTGGCCGCCATGCCCTTGCTGGATGCCTTTGTCGGGGCGGCGGGGTTTATCGAGAGCCTCGGGCTGGACGTCAGCGTCGCGGTGAAAGGCATGAGCTTCCCGCAGGGCGATACCGACGCACTGTTCTTCGAAGCCCTGAGCCTGTACTGGAAGGCCCTGGAGGAGCACCTGCTGGACCAGTCGCCGCCGGTGATGACCTACAACCGCATGTTCGCCCTGTTCGGCGAGAACAACCCGGAGAACCTGCGCCTGCTCCCGGACCCGCTGCTGCGGCCGATGGCGCACCTGATGATCGATGAGTTCCAGGATGTCTCGCCGCAGATCGTCTCGTGGATCCGCGCCAGCCTGCGGGAGATCCGTCGTCGCGGCCCGGACATGCATGCCGGCCGTGCGGCGCAGCATTCCTCGCTGCTCTGCGTGGGGGATGACTGGCAGTCGATCTATGGCTGGCGGGGCAGCTCGCCGAAATACTTCATGGAGTTCGCCAAGGCCTTCGTCGCGCCATCGACCACCCGGGTGATGCTTACCGACAACTACCGCAGCCATCAATACATCATCGATGCGGCGGAGCATGTCGTGCGCTCGGCGCCATCCATTGCCGGGAAGAAGGCCAGGGCCATGGGGCCGGCGGCTGGAGAGTGTTGGCCGGTACAGGTGCAGGAGCGCGATGAGGCAGCCTTGGCGGAGCAGGTGATCGAGCATTACAACCGGGGTGAGTCGGTCATGATACTGTTTCGAAGAAGTGCAGATAAGTTACTGATTTCAAATCATATTCAGTCTGTAATTAATGTGGATTCTAGCTTGCCTCATGGGCAGCGCCGACTGAAGCAACTGACCTACCACAGTGCCAAGGGCCTGCAGGCGGATGCGGTGTTCATGCTTGGTGATTGCCAGTATGTGACCCGTTCGCCGTACAAGAACCAGGTGTATCGCCTGGCCGGGCTGGGCAAGAGCGGCGACCCGGAAGCGTTCGATACGGCGCAGAAAGAGGAGATCCTGCGCCTGGCCTATGTGGCGATTACCCGGGCGGTGCGCTACTGCTACTGGCACGTGGAGAAGCCCGGCGCGGATCAGGCCGGGCAGCCGCGGGCTTCGCTGCAGGTGGATGGGAAGAAGGTGTTCTTCGAGGATTTGCGGGGTTAGTAAGGGCCTCATCGCTGGCAAGCCAGCTCCCACATGTGGGAGCTGGCTTGCCAGCGATGAGGTCCTCAGGGTTTCACAGCCAGTAGGTCACTGCCCACCACCCCAATCCACCCATGACCACGGTGTAAGGCAACGCCATCCACACCATCCGCCCATAGGACAGCCGCACCAGCGGCGCAATCGCCGAGGTCAGCAGGAACAGGAACGCTGCCTGCCCATTGGGCGTCGCCACGCTTGGCAGGTTGGTCCCGGTGTTGATCGCCACCGCCAGGGTCTCGAAATGCTCGCGGCTCATGCTGCCATCGAGGAACGCCTGCTTCACCTCGGTGATGTAGATGGTGGCGACGAACACGTTATCGCTGATCGCCGACAGCAGGCCGTTGGCGATGAACAGCATCCCCGGTTGCTGTTCCGCCGGCAGTGCCAGCACCCACTGGATCAGCGGGGTGAACAATTGCTGCTGGTGGATCACCGCGACCACGGCGAAGAACACCACCAGCAGCGAGGTGAACGGCATGGCGTCCTGGAACGCCCGGCCCAGGCGATGCTCGTCGGTGATCCCGGTAAAGGCGGTGATCAGCACGATCACCAGCAATCCGATCAGCCCGACCTCGGCCACATGCAGCCCCAGGCAGACGATCAATATCAGCGCGGCGATGCCTTGTACCAGCAGCGCCGCGCGCTGCTGCGGCGTGCGCTGGGCATCGTCTTCGGCGCTGTAGGCAGCCAGCACCTGGCGCACGTTGTCCGGCAACAGGGTGCCGTAGCCGAACCAACGCAGTTTCTCCAGCAGTACGCAGGTGACCAGGCCAGCTGCCAGCACCGGCAGCGACACCGGGGCGACCTTGAAGAAGAAATCCTGGAAGTGCCAGCCCATCTCATGGCCGATCAGCAGGTTCTGCGGCTCACCGACCAGGGTGCAGACGCCGCCCAGCGCGGTGCCCACGGCGCCATGCATGAGCAGGCTGCGCAGGAAGGCGCGGAACTGGTTCAGGTCTTCCCGTGCCAGTTCGGGAAGCTGGTGGTCGATATCGATCTGTGTCTCGCTGCGCGGGTCGTTGCCGGAGGCGACCCGGTGGTAGACGCCGTAGAAACCTACCGCCGCACTGATGATTACCGCCGTGACGGTGAGGGCATCGAGAAAGGCTGAAAGAAATGCGGAAAGGAAACAAAAAGCCAGTGATAACAGTGCTTTGGATCGGATACCTAACAAAATACGTGAGAACGAAAACAGCAGCAGGTCCTTCATGAAATAGATACCTGCCACCATGAACATCAGCAGCAGGATCACCGGAAAGTTGTGCTGCAACTCTTCGTACAGCGCCTCGGGCGTTGTCAGCCCCAGCAGCAGCGCTTCGACCAGCAACAGACCGCCCGGCATCAGCGGGTAGCACTTGAGGGCCATGGCGAGGAAGAAAATGAACTGCACCACCAGCACCCAGCCGGTAGCCACCGGGCCAAGGGTCGCCAGCAACAGCGGATTGAGCACGAGGAACAGGCCGACCGTGGCCTTGTACCAGCGCGGCGACTGGCCAAGGAAGTTGTGGGCCAGGGCGCTGGTCAGGGAGCGTGGCATGAAATGTTTCCTGATGATTCAAAGACCTGCGCACGGTGCCGCAAGTACCGGGCAATATCAACAGCTCCAGTCCCGCTTTTGGCACAAGCGCGGTGTGTCGGGTGGGATATAGTCCAAAGCTTCCTACATCCGCCGCTCAAGGAGTGCCGCCATGACCGACTACACCGCGTTCAAGGTCGAGCTGTCGAACCATATCGTCCACGTCCAGATCAACCGTCCGGAAAAGATCAACGCCATGAACGCCGCCTTCTGGCGCGAGATCGTCGAGATCTTCCAGTGGATCGACGAGACCGACGAGGCGCGGGTGGTGGTAATCAGTGGTGCCGGCAAGCATTTCTCCTCGGGAATCGACCTGATGATGCTGGCCTCGCTGGCCAACGAGCTGGGCAAGGATGTTGGTCGCAACGCGCGCCTGCTGCGGCGCAAGATCCTCGAGATGCAGGCCTCGTTCAACGCCGTGGACAACTGCCGCAAGCCGGTGCTGGCGGCGATCCAGGGCTACTGCATCGGTGGCGCCATCGACCTGGTCTCCGCCTGCGACATGCGCTATGCGGCCAGTGATGCGCAGTTCTCCATCAAGGAAATCGACATGGGCATGGCCGCCGATGTCGGCACACTGCAACGTCTGCCGCGTATCATCGGCGACGGCGTGCTGCGCGAGCTGGCCTACACCGGACGCACCATCGGCGCCGAAGAGGCGCAGCGCATCGGCCTGGTCAACCGTACCTATGATGATCATGGTGCGCTGCTTGACGGAGTCTTTGCCATCGCAGCCGAAATTGCGGGAAAATCCCCGATCGCCGTGGCCGGCACCAAGGAGATGCTCAGCTATATGCGCGATCACCGGATCGACGACGGGCTCGAGTACATCGCCACCTGGAACGCCGCCATGCTGCAATCCACCGATCTGCGGGTGGCCGTGGCCGCCCATATGAGCAAACAGAAGCCGGAGTTCGCCGATTGACCGGCGGGCTTCGCTAAGGAATCGATGATGTCAGCGCGTTGGACCACTGCGGTACTGGATACGAATGTCAGCGGCGGCCTGGTGGTCGTGCGCAGCGCCGAAGGATTCATGGTGGACGCCAATGGCGCGCTGTTCCCGCGCGACTGGTTCAAGCGCCAGGAGCCGGACATCCGCTTCGAGCACGGCATCGGCCACTACGACGGGCAGCCGGTGTACCTGGCCGAGCTGCACGGCGCCCAGGCGCTGCCCGGCTGCAGTTGGCGCGGGCTGCGCCAGTTCATGCTGGAAGGGGATTTCGACACCTACAAGATCCTCGGCTATGCCGCGCAGATCGCCACCTGGGCCCGCGAGCACCGTTTCTGCGGCAGTTGCGGCCAGGCGATGACCCAGGTCCCGCGGGAGCGCGCCATGTACTGCGAGCCTTGCGACCTGCGCAGCTACCCGCGCATCTCGCCGAGCATGATCGTGCTGGTGACCCGTGGCGACGAAATCCTCCTTGCCCGCTCACCACGCTTCGTCACCGGCGTCTACAGCACCCTGGCGGGCTTTGCCGAGCCGGGGGAGTCGGCGGAGGATTGCCTGGTGCGGGAAGTGCGCGAGGAAGTGGCGCTGGAAGTGCAGAACATCCAGTACGTCGGCAGCCAGTGCTGGCCATTCCCGCATTCGATGATGCTCGGCTTCCATGCCGAGTACGCGGGCGGAGAGATCGTCATGCAGCCGGACGAGATCGAGGATGCCCGGTGGTTCCGTGTCGACGCCTTGCCGCCGCTGCCCGCCGGGCGCTCCATTGCCCGCTACCTGATCGACCTCTACGTGGCGCGTCGCCTAGGCCTGCCCGAACCAGTGCTGCCACGCTAGGCGCACGGTCAGCGCCAGGACCACGGTGATGAACACCGGGCGAATGAACTTCGAACCGCCGCTGATGGCGGTTCGGGCGCCGAAGAAGGCGCCGACCATCAGCGCCGAGCCCATCGACAGCCCTACCAGCCAATCCACCTGGCCCGAGAAGATGAACACCGACAGCGCCGCCGCGTTGCTGACAAAGTTCATGCTGCGCGCCACACCGCTGGCCTTGACCAGGTCGATGGGGTAGATCAGCAGCGTGCTGACGGTCCAGAAAGCGCCGGTACCAGGGCCGGCCACGCCATCATAGAAGCCCAGGGTGAAGCCTTGGGGGAACTGCCATTTCTTCTTGATCGGCACGTCGGCATCCAGCGGCGCCTTGGGCGTGCCGCCGAACAGCAGGTACACGCCACAGGCGAAGACGATCACCGGGAGCATCTTGTTCAGCCATTCTGCCGGCAGGTAATGGGCGACCACCGCACCGATCAGGGCGCCGACCAGGGTGCCCAGCAGCGCATGTTTCCACTGTGCCGGGTGGAACAGCTTGCGTCGGTAGTAGGTGAAGCCGGCGGTGGCCGAGCCGAAGGTGGAGCTGAGCTTGTTGGTGCCCAGTACCAGGTGCGGTGGCATCCCGGCGGTCAACAGGGCGGGCGTGGTGAGCAGGCCGCCACCGCCGGCGATGGCATCGATGAAACCGGCAACGAAGGCGACTGCGGCGAGGATGGCGAGGGTGGTGAGATCAACGCTGAGTTCGAAGGGCATGGGGGGATTTCTTGTGCGACAGGGGCTGGCGAGAAGGGCTCGCCGGAAGCGGGTATGGTACGCCTGTCGTCGGCTTTTGTGTGGCTCTTGAGGGCCTCATCGCTGGCAAGCCAGCTCCTGTGGGAGCTGGCTTGCCAGCGATAGGGCCCTCAAGTTCACCAGAGAATCAGGACAGGAACCCCCCATCCACATTCAGCGCCACCCCGGTGGTATAGCTGGACGCATCACTGGCCAGGTACAGCACGGCGCCGGCCATTTCCTTCGGATCCGCCACTCGCTTGAGCGGAATCTGCTGCAGCGCGGTATTGAGGATCGCATCGTTCTTCACCAGCGCCGAGGCGAACTTGGTATCGGTCAGGCCGGGCAGCAACGCGTTGCAGCGAATCCCGAACGCCGCGCACTCCTTGGCGAAGACCTTGGTCATGTTGATCACCGCCGCCTTGGTTACCGAGTAGATGCCCTGGAACACGCCCGGCGATACGCCGTTGATCGAAGCGACGTTGATGATGCTGCCGCCACCGTGTTCGCGCATCAGCTTGCCGGCTTCCACCGACATGAAGAAATAGCCGCGGATATTCACGTCCACGGTCTTCTGGAAGGCGCCCAGGTCGGTGTCCAGCACATTGCAGAATTGCGGGTTGGTCGCGGCGTTGTTGACCAGGATGTCCAGGCGCCCGAACGTTTCGCGGATTTGCGCGAACACTGCGCTGATCTGCTCCATTTCACCAATGTGGCAGGCAATCGCAGTGGCCTTGCCGCCGGCCGCGACGATGCTGTCGGCCACTTGCTGGCAGCCATCGAGCTTGCGACTGGAGACGATCACATGGGCACCCTGCTGGGCCAGCAGGTGGGCGATGGCTTCGCCGATACCGCGGCTGGCCCCGGAAACGAAGGCGATCTTGCCGTCGAGGTCGAACAGGTGGGTCTTGGACATGGCAGGTTCCTTGTTGTAGTCGTTCAGAGACTGGAGGCGTCGATGACCTTGAGGCTCATCTGCTCCAGCAGCTTGTTCATATGGATGAACTGGGCGAAACGCTTGTCCTGGGTCTGGCCGTGGAAGAAACGGTAGTAGATCTGCTGGACGATCCCCGCCAGGCGGAACAGGCCGTAGGTGTAGTAGAAGTCGAAGTTGGCGATTTCGATTCCGGCACGCTCGGCGTAGTAATCGACGAACTGGCGACGGGTCAGCATGCCCGGGGCATTGGAAGGCTGGCGGCGCATCAGTTGCACCGGCGCCGGGTCGGCGGCTTCGATCCAGTAGGCCAGGGTGTTGCCCAGGTCCATCAGCGGGTCGCCGAGGGTGGTCATTTCCCAGTCCAGCACGCCGATGATGCGCATCGGGTTGTCGGCGTCGAGGATCACATTGTCGAAGCGGTAGTCGTTATGGATGATGCCCGGGCGCGGGTGGTCCGCCGGCATTTTCTCGCGCAGCCAGGCGATCACCGCTTCCCAGCGCGGGGCGTCCGGGGTCAGGGCTTTCTCGTAGCGCCCGGCCCAGCCTTCGATCTGCCGTTGTACGTAGCCATCCGGCTTGCCCAGGTCGGCCAGGCCCACGGCGTGGTAATCGACCTGGTGCAGTTCCACCAGGCGGTCGATGAAACTCTTGCACAGCGCTTCGGTGCGGGCGGCGTCGAAGCCTAGTTCCGGCGGCAGGTCGGAGCGCAGGATGATGCCCTTGACCCGCTCCATCACGTAGAACTCGCCACCGATCAGCGACTCGTCGGTGCAGTGCACGTAGGCCTTGGGGCAGTAGGGAAAGCCGGCGTTGAGCTGGTTGAGGATACGGAACTCGCGGCCCATGTCATGGGCGGACTTGGCCTTGCTGCCGAAAGGTGGGCGGCGCAGGACGAACTCGCGCTGCGGGTAGCTGACCAGGTAGGTCAGGTTCGAGGCGCCGCCAGGGAACTGGCTGATCAGCGGCGTGCCTTCGAGGCCGGCGATATGCGCCTTGAGGTACGGGTCGATCAGGGCGGAATCGAGTTCCTCGCCGGGGCGGACCTGGGTGGACTGATCGGTGAGCGACATGCCTTTTCCTTATTTTGGTAGCCATGGAACATTGGCTAATCTAATGATCGCGTGCGGACCTGCCAAGCGCTGCCATGCCTTATTGGCGCGGGTGTTGCCGGTCGATCAACGCTCCTGATGCCTGCTGCGGGCGAAAAAAAACCGAAGCGCTGGAGGGCTTCGGTTTCTTCGTCACGGGCGTGGTCGTTACGCCGGGAAAAGCTCGCTGAGCTTCATCGACAGCATCATGTCGCCTTCGACGCGCAGCTTGCCGCCCATGAAGGCCTGCATGCCGTCGGTCTCGCCGCTGACGATGCCCTTCAGGGTTTCGCTGTCCATGACCAGGGTGCAGTTGGCGTCGGCGTTTTCACCTTCCTGCAGGTCGCAGGTGCCGTCCTTGACGATCAGCGCGTAGTGCTTGTTTTCGTCGGTGATGTTGAAACCGAAGATCAGGTCCAGGCCGGCGGCGGCGCTTGGGTTGAACTTGGCTTTCATGGCTTCAACGGCTTTGGCGACTTCGCTCATGGTGTTTTCCTTATTGAGTGGTTTCGGTTACGCAGGGTCGTTATGCGCCGGATTCATCGCCAGGTGACGAGTTCCGGCACCCTCAGCAGCCGTACATGGGCTTGGCTGTTGAAGGAGGCCAGGGTCACCTCGCTGCCGCGGAATTTCAGCTGGCTGAGCGAAGTGTTGATGATCTGCCAGTTCAGCTCGAAGGCCTGGCTGGCACTGATGCCGGTGATGCGGTGGAGCAGGGCGGCGATGGTTCCGCCCGAGGTGAAGATGGCGATGTTGTCGCCGCCGGCGGCCTGTTCCAGGACGCGCTGCAGGCCTTCGCCCGTGCGTTGCACGAAGGCCGCCCAGCTCTCGATCCCGTCGCGGTCGTGCTGGCCGCCATGCCAGCGCTGCACGATCAGGGCGAACAGGCGCTGGAATTCGGCACGATGCTCGCGGGCATTGCGCAACACGTTCAGGGCTTCGGGTTCTTCGGGAAGCAGCGCGGGAAGCAGGGCGCGGATAACCGCGTCGGCATCGAATTCGTTGAAGGCGGCGTCGGTTTCCACGTCGGGAACCTTCACACCGCTCGCCTGCATGGCACCGAGCGCAAGCAGCGCAGTGTCCTGCTGGCGGCGCAGGTCGCCGGCGATGCAGCGGTCGAGCTTGAGCCCGAGCTGGACCAGGTGGGCGCCGAGGGCTTCGCTCTGGCGCATGCCGACCGACGAAAGAACGTCGTAGTCGTCGCAACCGAAGGAGGCCTGGCCATGTCGTATCAGGTAGATGCTGCCCACGTCGTCTGCCCGGGAAGTTGGATCTGGCGAGGTTAGGTTGCCATTCCTGCGGTGTCAACGAAAAAACATACAAGCGTTTGAAAAGGGCGTTTGAACTGTGGTGCCAGACATTTCCTACGCTAGCGACGGCAGATTGACGCCGGTATGCTTCACTATCGTTTTTCGCGCCCCGGTGCGCAGTTCAACAAGGAGAAATCGTGGAGTTTCTTGCAGAGTACGCAAGCTTTCTCGCCAAGACCGCAACCCTGGTCATCGCCCTGCTGGTCGTGCTGTCGGCTATCGCCGGCATGCGCGGCAAGGGCCGACGCAAGGCCGGCGGGCAATTGCAGGTCACCCGGCTCAATGAGTTCTACAAGGACCTGCGCGAGCGCCTGGAGTCCGGGCTGCTGGAAAAGCACCAGCTCAAGGCCTTGCGCAAGCAGCAGGCCAAGGAGCAGAAAAAACTGAAGAAGGCGCCGGCGGAGGAAAAAACCCGGGTCTTCGTGCTGGACTTCGACGGCGATATCAAGGCATCGGCCACCGAGAGCCTGCGGAATGAAATCACCGCCTTGCTGAGCCTGGCCACGTCGCGGGACGAGGTGGTCCTGCGTCTGGAAAGCGGCGGCGGCATGGTCCACAGCTATGGCCTGGCCGCTTCGCAACTGGCGCGTATCCGCCAGGCCGGCATACCGCTGACCGTGTGCATCGACAAGGTCGCGGCCAGCGGTGGTTACATGATGGCCTGCATTGGCGAGCGCATCGTCAGCGCGCCCTTTGCCATTCTTGGTTCGATCGGCGTGGTGGCGCAGTTGCCCAACGTCAACCGACTGCTGAAAAAGCACGATATCGACTTCGAGGTGCTGACCGCAGGCGAGTACAAGCGCACCCTGACCGTGTTTGGCGAAAACACCGAGAAGGGCCGGGAGAAATTCCAGGAAGACCTGGACGTCACTCACCAACTGTTCAAGGACTTCGTTTCGCGCTACCGGCCGCAGTTGCATATCGATGAAGTGGCCACGGGTGAGGTCTGGCTGGGTGTGGCGGCGCTGAACAAGCAGCTGGCGGATGAACTGAAGACCAGCGATGAATACCTGAGCGAACGGGCCCGGGAGTCGAACCTGTACCACCTGCATTTCGCCGAGCGCAAGAGCCTGCAGGAGCGGGTGGGGCTGGCGGCCAGCGGGGCGGTGGAGAGTACCGTGCTGGGGATCTGGAGCCGGATCAGTCGCTGGCGGTGACCTTTCGGGCTTCATCGCTGCGGTGCGGCGGTCCGACAAGCGAGCTCCCACAGGTCCGGCGGTGCACGCGGTCCCTGTGGGAGCTGGCTTGCCAGCGATAGGGCCCTCAAGAACGAAAAAGCCCCGTCAGACTGACGGGGCTTTTTCATTTCAGCGGTCGATCGATCAACGCCGACGGAACAACGGCAGCGGCTCATCGGTAGCCGCCTGGTAGGTCACCGAGAAGTCCTTCAGGCTTTGCAGCGCGTCTTCCGGGTTCTTGTCGGGGCGGATGGCGAAGGCATCGAAACCGCAACGGGCCATGTAGAACAGCTGGTCACGCAGGACGTCGCCAATGGCGCGCAGCTCACCGGTGAACTTGTAGCGATCACGCAGCAGGCGCGCGTTGGAGTAGCTGCGCCCGTCGGTGAAGGCCGGGAAGTTCAGGGCGATGACCTGGAAGTGACCGACGTCTTCGCCGATTTCCTCGGCTTCTTCGTCGCTGTCCAGCCACACGCCCAGGCCGCCGTCACGGGCTTTCAGGGCATGGGCGTGTTCGCGCCAGAGTTGCAGTGGCACGATGTAGTCGTCGCAGTTGGTCAGTTCGTCCAGGGTGACGTCCTTGGGCAGCAGGTGCCAGGTTTCGTCGACGATCTGGTTGTTCTTAATGATTCGCTGCATAGACGCGCTCCTTGAAGGGGTCGATGCCGATACGCTGGTAGGTGTCGATGAAACGCTCGTCTTCGGTACGTTTTTCCACGTACACCGAGATCAGCTTCTCGATCACGTCCGGCATGTCGTCCTGGGCGAAGGACGGGCCGAGGATCTTGCCGAGGCTGGCGTCGCGGCTGGCGCTGCCACCCAGGGACACCTGGTAGAACTCTTCACCTTTCTTGTCCACGCCGAGAATGCCGATATGGCCGACGTGGTGGTGGCCGCAGGCGTTCATGCAGCCCGAGATGTTCAGGTCCAGTTCGCCGATGTCGAACAGGTAGTCCAGGTCGTCGAAGCGGCGCTGGATGGATTCGGCGATCGGGATCGACTTGGCGTTGGCCAGGGAGCAGAAATCACCGCCAGGGCAGCAGATGATGTCGGTCAGCAGGCCGATGTTCGGGGTGGCGAAGCCATGCTCGCGCAGTTCCAGCCAGAGCGCGTGCAACTGGCTCTGCTCGACATCGGCGAGGATGATGTTCTGCTCGTGGGAGGTACGCAGTTGGCCGAAGCTGTAGCGCTCGGCGAGGTCGGCGACCTTGTCCAGTTGCTTGTCGGTCAGGTCGCCGGGGGCGACGCCGGTCGGCTTGAGCGACAGGGTCACGGCAACGTAGCCCGGCTTCTTGTGCGCCAGGGTGTTGCGGGCGCGCCAGCGGGCGAAGCCCGGATGCTGCTGGTCGAGTTCGGCCAGTTGCGCATCGAGGTTGTCCAGGGCCTTGTAGTCCGGGTCGACGAAGTGCTTGGCGACGCGCTGCACTTCGGCCTCGGTCAGGGTGGTCTGGCCGCCGCGCAGGTGGACCATCTCGGCCTCGACCTTCTCGGCGAAGACTTCCGGGGTCAGGGCCTTGACCAGGATCTTGATCCGCGCCTTGTACTTGTTGTCACGGCGACCGTAACGGTTGTACACGCGCAGGATGGCGTCCAGGTAGCTGAGCAGGTCCTGCCATGGCAGGAACTCGTTGATGAAGGCACCGACCACCGGGGTACGGCCCAGGCCGCCACCGACCAGTACGCGGAAGCCCAGCTCGCCGGCAGCGTTGTGCACCGGCTCCAGGCCGATATCGTGCACTTCGATGGCTGCACGGTCGCTCTTCGAGCCATTGATGGCGATCTTAAACTTGCGCGGCAGGTAGGCGAACTCGGGGTGGAAGGTGGTCCACTGGCGAACGATCTCGCACCACGGGCGCGGATCGATCAGCTCATCGGCGGCAACGCCGGCGAACTGGTCGGTGGTGACGTTGCGCAGGCAGTTGCCGCTGGTCTGGATCGCATGCATCTGCACGGTGGCCAGTTCGGCGAGGATGTCCGGGACATCTTCCAGGGCTGGCCAGTTGTACTGCACGTTCTGCCGGGTGCTGATGTGCGCGTAGCCCTTGTCGTAGTCGCGCGCGATCTTCGCCAGCATGCGGGTCTGGCGCGAGGTCAGCTGGCCATACGGCACGGCGACACGCAGCATCGGGGCAAAACGTTGGATGTAGAGGCCGTTCTGCAGGCGCAGAGGGCGGAATTCTTCTTCGCTCAGCTCGCCGGCCAGGTAGCGGCGCGTCTGATCCCGGAACTGCTTGACGCGGTCCTCGATGATCCGCTGATCGTACTCGTCGTATACGTACATAGGGGTCCTGTTCTCAAGCTGCTTGCAGCTAATCGCGCGCACGGCCGCGCACTCCGGATGCGGAGCCGGGGAACGATAGCAGGTTGTATTTATGTGAAAAAGTGATGTTTTTGCATATGAAAAGAACGATTTGGACTAAGTGAGACTGGCTAGCGTTTGTAGCGCCATTCCACTCTCCGCCGAGTGGTAAAAGTCCCTGCTTGAGCAATGGGGATTGCTGGGCTTAACTGCTGGGGGTGTGCATTCCCATAACCACTACAAAAAGAGGCGATGCAATGGGAAACCCGACCAAAACCGGCAAGACCGACAGCAGTGTCGACGCGTGGGCAATCCTGTGCCTGATCGTGCTCGTGGTCGTGACAGCCGTGTACTGGGTCAGCCATCAGTGACGGAGCGCATTGGCTGAAAATACCGTGATCAGCAATCAACGAAACCGCCCGCGGCATGGACCCCGCGGGCGGTTTTGTTTTCAGCGCGCGGTGAGGTGCATGGCCAGTTGCACCAGGCCGTAGAGGATCAGGATGAACACCAGGGTGAACGCGGTGCCCATGGCAATGAAATGCACAGGCTTGCCGTGGGTGAAGTCGCGGGCGCGGTTCTTGCCGGACTGCACGCCGAAGGCGGCGGCGAGGACGCTGTGCAGGAGCTGCCAGAAGGTTGGGGGCTTGCCTTGAGGATCTTCCATGGGCTGGGCTCTCCGGTGTGGTTGTGTCCCAGAGTCTAGCCGGTGGATATGAGGTTGCCTGCACTGGCCTCATCGCTGGCAAGCCAGCTCCCACAGGTATTGCACATGACTCAAGATATGCAGTGACCCTGTGGGAGCTGGCTTGCCAGCGATGAGGCCATCAGCCGCCAGGCAGATCTCAGCTCTCGTACCCGAGGTTAGGCGCCAGCCAGCGCTCGCTCACCGCCACATCCTGCTGCTTGCGCGCGCTGTAGCGCTCGATCTGGTCCTTTTCCACCTTGCCCACGGCAAAGTACTGCGCCTGCGGATGGGCGAAGTACCAGCCACTGACCGCTGCCGCCGGGAACATGGCGAAGTGTTCGGTCAGGAACACGCCGCTCGGGCCGGTCTGGCCGATCGCGGTGCCATCGAGCAGGCGGAACAGGGTGGCCTTCTCGGTGTGGTCCGGGCACGCCGGATAACCCGGGGCAGGACGGATGCCAGCATACTGCTCCTTGATCAGTGCCTCGTTGTCGAGCTGCTCGTCCCTGGCGTAGCCCCAATAGTCCTTGCGCACCCGCTCGTGCAGCCATTCGGCGCAGGCTTCGGCCAGGCGGTCGGCGAGCGCCTTGACCATGATCGAGCTGTAGTCGTCGCCCTTGTCCTGGTAAGCCTTGGCCACCTCCTCGGCGCCGATGCCGGCGGTGGTGATGAAGCCGCCGACATAGTCGGTGACGCCGCTGTCCTTCGGTGCGACGAAGTCGGCCAGGGAGAGGTTCGGCTTGTCGTCCGGCTTGATGGTCTGCTGGCGCAGGTGATGCAGGCGCGCCAGCGCCTGGCCATCCTCGCCGTAGACCTCGATATCGTCGTCGTCCACCTGGTTGGCAGGCCAGAAGCCGAATACCGCACGGGCGCTGATCAGCTTCTCGTCGATCAGCCTGGCGAGCATTTCCCGGGCGTCCTTGTACAGCGCGGTCGCCGCTTCACCCACGACTTCGTCGGTGAGGATGCGCGGGAACTTGCCGGCCAGGTCCCAGGAAATGAAGAACGGCGTCCAGTCGATGTACTCGGCCAGTACCTTCAGGTCGATGTTTTCCAGCACCTTGACGCCGGTGAAGCTTGGCACCGCAGCCTGGTAGTTGGCCCAGTCGTATTTCGGCTTGGCGGCGATGGCCTGGGCGTAGCTCAGGCGCTCGGTGCGGGCGCTGCGGTTGGCGGTGCGCTCGCGCACCTCGACATAGTCGGCACGGGTCTTCTCGACGAAGCCCGGTTTCAGCTCCTTGGACAGCAACTGCGTGGCCACGCCCACCGCACGGGAGGCGTCGGTCACGTAGACCACCGCGTCGTTGCTGTAGCGCGGTTCGATCTTCACCGCTGTGTGCGCCTTGGAGGTCGTGGCGCCACCGATCATCAGCGGCAGGTGGAAGTCCTGGCGCTGCATTTCGCGGGCGACATGGACCATCTCGTCCAGCGACGGGGTGATCAGCCCGGACAGGCCGATGATGTCGCATTTTTCTTCGCGGGCGACCTGGAGGATCTTCTCCGCCGGCACCATCACGCCGAGGTCGACGATGTCATAGCCGTTGCAGCCCAGGACCACGCCGACGATGTTCTTGCCGATGTCGTGCACGTCGCCCTTGACCGTGGCCATGAGGATCTTGCCCTTGGCTTCCGGCTTGTCGCCTTTTTCTTCCTCGATGAAAGGAATCAGGTGGGCCACCGCCTGCTTCATCACTCGAGCCGATTTGACCACTTGCGGGAGGAACATCTTGCCCGCGCCGAACAGGTCGCCGACCACGTTCATGCCGCTCATCAGCGGGCCTTCGATGACCTCGATCGGCCGCGCGCACTGCTGGCGGCACAGCTCGGTGTCTTCGACGATATAGGCGGTGATGCCCTTGACCAGCGCGTGCTCCAGGCGTTTTTCCACCGGCAGCGAGCGCCACTCTTCGTTCTCCACTTCCTTGGCAGCACCGCCACCCTTGTAGTCGTCGGCGATGGCGAGGAGGGCGTCGGTGCCTTCCGGGGTGCGGTTGAGCACCACGTCCTCGACCTTCTCGCGCAGCGCCGCCGGGATCTCGTCATAGATCTCCAGCTGGCCGGCGTTGACAATACCCATGGTCAGGCCGTTCTGGATGGCGTGATACAGGAACACCGAGTGGATCGCCTCGCGCACCGGGTTGTTGCCGCGGAACGAGAACGACACGTTGGACACCCCGCCCGAGGACAGCGCGTACGGCAGGTGGTCGCGGATATAGGCGCAGGCTTCGATGAAGTCCACGGCATAGTTGTTGTGTTCTTCGATACCGGTGGCGACGGCGAAGATGTTCGGGTCGAAAATGATGTCTTCCGGCGGGAAGCCCACTTCATTGACCAGGATGTCGTAGCTGCGCTGGCAGATTTCCTTCTTGCGCGCGGCAGTGTCGGCCTGGCCGACCTCGTCGAAGGCCATCACCACTACGGCGGCGCCGTAGCGCTTGCACAGCCGGGCGTGATGCTTGAAGGCTTCGACGCCTTCCTTCATCGAGATCGAGTTGACGATGCCCTTGCCCTGGATGCACTTCAGGCCGGCCTCGATCACTTCCCACTTGGAGGAGTCGATCATGATCGGCACCCGGGAAATGTCGGGCTCGCCGGCGATCAGGTTGAGGAAACGGACCATGGCCGCCTGGGAATCGAGCATCCCTTCGTCCATGTTGATATCGATCACCTGGGCACCAGCCTCGACCTGCTGCAGGGCGACTTCCAGCGCCTCGGTGTAGTTTTCCTCGCGGATCAGCCGGGCGAACCTGGCCGAGCCGGTGATGTTGGTACGCTCGCCGACGTTGACGAACAACGATTGGCGGTCGATGGTGAACGGCTCGAGGCCGGACAGGCGGCAGGCTTTCGGGATATCCGGAATGGCCCGCGGCTTGTACTTGGCCACCGCCTCGGCGATTGCCTGGATATGCCCCGGGGTGGTGCCGCAGCAGCCGCCGATGATGTTGAGGAAGCCGCTGGCGGCGAATTCCTCGACCACCACGGCCATCTCCGCCGGGGTCTCGTCGTATTCACCGAAGGCGTTGGGCAGGCCGGCGTTGGGGTGGGCCGACACATGGGTGCCGGCCTTGTTCGACAGTTCTTCCAGGTACGGGCGCAGGTCCTTGGCGCCCAGGGCGCAGTTCAGGCCGACGGAGATCGGGTTGGCATGGCGTACCGAGTTCCAGAAGGCCTCGGTGGTCTGTCCCGACAGGGTGCGGCCGGAGGCGTCGGTGATGGTCCCGGAGATCATGATCGGCAATTCGACGCCGTCGTCCTCGAACACCTGCTGCACCGCGAAGATCGCCGCCTTGGCGTTGAGGGTGTCGAAGATGGTTTCGATCAGGATCAGGTCGGCGCCGCCTTCGATCAGGCCGCGGGTCGCCTCGATGTAGTTTTCCACCAGTTCGTCGAAGGTGACGTTGCGGTAGCCAGGGTCGTTGACGTCCGGGGAGATCGAGCAGGTGCGGCTGGTCGGGCCGAGCACGCCGGCGACGAAGCGCGGCTTGTCCGGGGTTTCCAGGGTCTTGGCATCGGCCACCTGGCGGGCAATGCGTGCGCCTTGGACGTTGAGCTCGTACACCAGCTCCTGCATGTCGTAGTCGGCCTGGGAGATGCGGGTGGCGTTGAAGGTGTTGGTTTCGAGGATGTCGGCACCGGCGTCCAGGTAGGCCTTTTCGATGGAGGCAATCACATCCGGGCGGCTGAGCAGCAGCAGGTCGTTGTTGCCCTTGACGTCGCTCGGCCAGTCGGCAAAGCGCGTGCCACGATAGTCGCCTTCCTCAAGACGGTAGCTTTGGATCATAGTACCCATGCCGCCATCTAGAATGAGGATGCGCTCCTTGAGTGCTTGCTGAAGTGCTTGGAAACGAGCGCTGCGGTCGGACATTGGAACTACCTGGGTCGGACAAGGACGAAAGTTGCGGGATGATAACAAAGCTGCGCGCTTTTTTGACGCATGGCACATTTGCATGAATTTCATTCATGTTGGCACCGCGGCCCACCGGTAGAATCGTGAAAAGCCTTTTCAATCCAGGACATACCGCACATGGTGCATCGCTTGATTGCCGCCGCCTTCGCACTGTTCATCAGTGGCGCGGCGTTGGGGCAGGGACCCCAGAACACTGCAGCGATCTCCTATACCCGGGATATCCAGCCGATCTTCACCGAGAAATGCGTCGCCTGCCACGCCTGTAACGACGCCGCCTGCCAGCTCAACCTCGGCAGCGCCGAGGGCGCCAGCCGCGGCGCCTCGAAAATCCCCGTCTACCAGGGCGACCGCAGCCAGGCGGTGACCCCGACCCGGCTGTTCTTCGATGCCCAGACCGACCAGGGCTGGCGGCACCTGGGCTTCAACTCGGTGATCGATCGCCAGCAGGACCAGGCGGCGCTGATGGCGCGCATGCTGGAGCTAGGGCATGCCAAGCCGCTGGTGCCCAACGAGAAGATCCCCGACAACATCGTCCTGGGCCTGAACCGGGAGAACGTTTGCCCGCTGCCCGGTGAGTTCGATGCCTATGCCAAGGCCCATCCCCGGGAAGGCATGCCGCTGGCGGTGACCGGCCTCAGCGATGCCCAGTACAACACCCTGCAACGCTGGCTGGCCCAAGGCGCGCCGGTGGAAAGCGCAGCGATCCGCCCCAGCGCAAGCGAAGCGGCGCAGATCCAGGAATGGGAAGAGTTGCTGAACCGCCCTGGTGCCAGCGAAGCGCTGGTAGGACGCTGGCTCTACGAGCACCTGTTCCTCGCTCATGTGCACTTCGTCGGCGGCGAGCCGGGGCACTTCTTCCAATGGGTGCGTTCGCGCACGCCGAGCGGGCAGCCCATCGACTTGATCGTCACCCGGCGCCCCAACGACCCGCCGGGCACCGACTTCTATTACCGCCTGCTGCCGGTGCAGGGCGTGATCGTGCACAAGACCCACATCACGTACCCGATGGGCCCCAACAAGCTCAAGCGGGTCAAGCAGCTGTTCTACAGCGGCAACTGGCACACCGACTCGCTGCCCGGCTACGGCCCGCGGCATCGTTCCAACCCGTTCGAGACCTTCGAGGCGATCCCGGCGGTGGCGCGTTACCAGTTCATGCTGGATAACGCCGAGTATTTCGTCCGCACCTTCATCCGCGGCCCGGTGTGCCGGGGCCAGATTGCTACCGACGTGATCCGTGACAACTTCTGGGCGCTGTTCCAGGAACCGGCCCACGACCGCTATATCACCGACGCCAAGTATCGCGCCGAAGCCACGCCGCTGCTGGCCATGCCCGGGCAGATCGACGATGTCGGCAGCATCCTGAGCCTGTGGCATGCCTATCGCGACAAGCGCAACGACTACGAAAGCCTGCGCCGGGATACCTATGCCGAGATGCCGCCGCCGAGTTGGTCGACCCTGTGGGCCGGCAACGACAACGCGCTGCTGAGCATCTTCCGCCACTTCGACAGCGCCTCGGTGACCAAGGGCCTGATCGGCGACGTGCCGCTGACCATGTGGCTGTTCGACTACCCGTTGCTGGAGCGCACCTATTACCAGCTGGCGGTCAACTTCGACGTCTATGGCAACGTTTCGCACCAGGCCCAGACCCGCCTGTACTTCGACCTGATCCGCAATGGTGCCGAGGTCAACTTCCTGCGCCTGATGCCGGCCGGCAAGCGTGGCGACATCCTCGGCAGTTGGTACCAGAACAGCGGCAAGGTGAAGATGTGGATGGACTACGAGGACATCGACACCGATACCCCAAGCGCCCTGAAACTCGATCCGCATCACCCGGTGCGGGATTTCGGCCTCAAGCTGATCGAGCGCAGCGGCAGCCTGAATGCCGCGCCCGACCCGATCAACCGCTGCACTGGCGCTTATTGTTCGCGTCCGCAGATGAGCGAGGAGTTCCGTGATGTCGAGCAATCGCTGAGCCGCCTGGCTTCACGGCCTGCGGCCGGACTCAAGGTCATCGAGCAATTGCCCGAGGCGACCATGCTCAGGATCGAAGGCCAGGGCGGCAATCGCCAGGTCTACAGCATGCTGCGCAACCGGGCGCACAGTAACGTCGCCTTCATGCTGGGCGAGGCCTACCGCTACCAGCCGGGGCTGGACACCCTGACCCTGTACCCGGGAGTGATGAGCAGCTACCCCAACTTCATGTTCAACATCCCGGCCAGCGACGTGCCCGAGTTCGTCGAGGACATGGAGGCTGCACGCGATGACCACGACCGCTTCGAGCGTATCGTCATGCGCTGGGGCGTGCGCCGCAGCCATCCGCAGTTCTGGCAGTACTTCCATGACCTGAACAGCTATATCAAGGAAACCGAGCCGGTGGAGGCGGGGGTGCTGGACATGAACCGCTACGAGAACCTCTAGATGCTTAACGGCTTCTTTTATCCCGACTTAATTGCTAGGACTTTGTTCGTCGCCGCGCATGGCGTAAACTGCCGACAAGTCTGTGAGGAAATTCCATGAGCGCCATAACCATTACCGACGCCGCGCACGATTACCTGGCCGATCTGCTGTCCAAGCAGAACACCCCGGGGATCGGTATCCGCATCTTCATTACCCAACCCGGCACCCAATATGCCGAAACCTGCATTGCCTATTGCAAGCCAGGCGAAGAAAAGCCGGAAGATACCGCGCTGGGCCTGAAGAGCTTTACCGCCTACATCGACGCGGTCAGCGAGCCTTTTCTCGATGATGCCGTCGTCGACTACGCCACCGACCGCATGGGCGGCCAACTGACCATCAAGGCCCCGAATGCCAAGGTGCCGATGGTCAACGACGACAGTCCGATCAACGAGCGCATCAACTACTACCTGCAAACCGAGATCAACCCGGGGCTGGCCAGCCACGGCGGCCAGGTCAGCCTGATCGAGGTGGTCGAGGATGGGATCGCCGTGCTGCAGTTCGGCGGCGGCTGCCAGGGCTGCGGCCAGGCCGACGTGACCCTCAAGGACGGCATCGAGCGCACCTTGCTCGAACGCATTCCGGAGTTGAAGGGCGTACGCGACGTGACTGACCACTCGCAGAAAGAAAACGCCTACTACTAAGCAGGCAGGCGAGAAAACGACGCGGAC